>NZ_JASJXN010000018.1:0-104624 GCF_035018705.1 Undibacterium sp. RTI2.2
AAACAAGAAAACCAATCGCAACAGTGGCCACACCCATGCTCGACTTTACTGGTTTGGGTATTTTGCAAGAAGCTCTACTGTAAAAATAAAATGGAATAAGACCTAGAACTGCTACAAGTAAATAACTATTTGGAAATTTAAATTGAGGAAGAAGTAAACTAAATGTTGGCTCTATTTCTGTACTGTGAATAGTCTTTCGAGTAATCGTAATAGCAACTAAATTTTGAATTGACCAAACCACATCGTTTAATTCGATGATCTTGTCAGTGATCCTAAGTTTTGATTGTGGCCTAGATACAAAATGAGCTCTCGCCATATATTAGTCCTTATAAAATAATTGAAATCGGAACGCACGGATTAGAAATCCATTACAGAAGCGTTAATGATTACTACTAATCATAAAGTTACCTGCATATTTTTTCCGCGCACTTTTTGCTTAAATATGCTGACGATTTTCATCTTATGTTCAGACTGATTTTGATAGCCTAGGGCACGGAAAATAACTTTATTATCTTGGCATCAATTACCGTTCGATCGCCAGCGCAACGCCCATACCACCACCGATACACAAACTGGCAAGCCCTTTCTTGGCGTCGCGCCGTATCATTTCATGGATCAGGCTGACCAAAATACGGCAACCGGATGCGCCTATGGGATGGCCAATCGCAATCGCGCCGCCATTGACGTTGATTTTGCTGGTATCCCAGCCCATTTCTTTATTGACGCCAATCGCTTGTGCGGCGAAGGCTTCGTTGATTTCCATCAAATCCAGATCTTGATGATTCCAACCTGCTTTACGCAAACATAATTGGGCGGCGGGTACTGGTCCCATGCCCATGATGCTTGGGTCAATACCGGCAGAGGAATAGGCTTTAATGCGCGCCAATACCGGCAAACCCAGTTCTTCGGCCTTACGTGCCGACATCATGATGACGGCTGCTGCGCCGTCGTTCAGACCAGAGGCATTACCGGCGGTCACTGTGCCATCTTTGGCAAAAGCCGGGCGTAAGCTGGAGAGCGATTCCAGCGTAGTACCGTGCTTGATGAACTCATCGCTATCAAATACGGTCGTGCCTTTTTTGCTGTCGATTTCAAAGGGCAGAATCTCGTCCACAAACTTACCGGCTTTTTGTGCCGCTTCTGCTTTGTTTTGCGAAGCCAGTGCAAACTCATCTTGCTCCAGACGCGTTACACCGAATTTTTTAGCCACGTTTTCAGCAGTGATACCCATGTGATATTGGTTGTACACGTCCCACAAACCATCAACGATCATGGTGTCGACTAATTTGGCATCACCCATACGAAAACCGTCGCGCGAACCGTTGAGAACATGGGGCGAAGCACTCATGTTCTCTTGACCGCCAGCGATGATGATATCGGCATCCCCAGCTTTGATCGATTGCGCGGCAAGATGCGTCGCCTTGAGACCGCTACCGCAGACTTTGTTGATCGTAAATGCCGGTACCATATTTGGCAAACCCGCTTTGATCACTGCCTGACGCGCCGCATTTTGGCCTACGCCTGCGGTCAATACCTGACCTAAAATAACCTCATTGATCAGTTCCGCACTCAAACCAGTTTTGGCCAACAAACCTCGGATGACATGTGCACCAAGATCAGAAGCGGCAATTTTTGCTAATGAACCACCAAATTTACCTACTGCGGTGCGACCGGCAGCAACGATGACGACGTCTTGCATGTGAATCTCCTCGGTGAATGCTCATAGGTGAGCTTGGAATGATGGGCATTTTTTAAATCCCCTTGTTATTTTCCATTTTAATCCTTACCAATCAGGATCGCCTAATATCGTTTGATGCAGAAGCGGTATTAGCAAGCAGATAAAAACTGGGCGAAAAAAATGGGCTCATCGTTCCCGAGAGCCCATTTTTAAAACCGTGTTACCTGATGCGTTACAGCTGATGTTTCAGCTAAGCGCTGCAAGTACTCTCAAGTATTATTTCTTGCTTTTAGTCGTTTTTTCAGCAGCTTGTGTAAATTGCTGTGTGGCATTTGCCAGGTTTTCTTCCAAAGTCTGAACAGCTTGCTTGCTAGTTTTAGACAATTGCTCGTAACCTGCATTGATATTGCCGATGACGGATTTCAATGCTGTTACTGCTTGTTCGGAACCTGCTGGTGCATTTTTAGTGACTTCGTCGATCAACGCAACGACTTTAGTATTTGTTTCAGCGATATGCGCTTCTACTGCTTTAGTAAATTCAGCTTGAGTAGCAGAAGTGATGGATGCCAGATGACGGCCATATGCCAATGCTTTTTCTGCACTAGGTTGTGCTTGAGCAGCTGCCAGAGCCATAAATTCTTTTGGATCTTTCGTACCAACTAATTGCTTAGCCGTTGCTGTGCCTTCTTCCAAAGTCGCTTTAGCAGCGCTGACGTTCAAAGCAAAAATTTGCTCTAAGCCTTCAAATGCTTTTTTGTTCAAAGCGGTCAAAGAAGCGAATTGTGCTTCCATTGAAGTTTTAGTAGCAGCGATAAATTGTTCTGGTGTTGTAAACATAATGATCTCCTAGATAGTAAAAATGACGGTAATGCGGAATTTCACAGCGCCTTCCATCCTATTTATCCAAATGGTGCACCGCAACAATTCCTATTGTACCTACTTATTTTCGACGGTCAAGCATATTTTGTGCGTTGCAACAAAATATTTGTAAGGATGTGTTTCTTGCCAGTATAGGAGATAAGCAAAATTCTTCTAGCAGGGTTTTGTAGAATGGATCATTATTTTGCAAAACTATGCGCGACATTGATTGCGTAAAACCAACTTAGTGCATATCCTTAGTCATCTGTTTTGATGGCTTTATGTGTTGCGGTATGCCGATCTGCGTTTCCATTTCGATGGAATCTCAGTTTCAGTCTTAGTCATATTTTTAAAATAAGTCCGACAAATATTATTGCGTCAAAGTACTCGATAATTTGATCACCATTTCTCTAAGGTTTGTCCTGTCAACGAAAGAAATGTTATGGCTATCCAGCGGCGTCTCCTGTTGATCATTAGTTTTTTTGCAGTCGCTGTTAGTGCCTGCAATGATGCATCTAAGCAATCATCCTCTGCCATCAGCGCATCGGCCGATGCTCAAAAACTCCCGGCATCAAACAAAACAAAAAAAATCGCGCTGGTCTTAAAAACACTGACTAATCCTTACTTTATTGAAATGGAAACTGGTGCACGTGATGCTGCAAAAAATCTAGGTGTTGATTTAGTCGTCAAAATGGCATCGCAAGAGACTGCGGTAGAACAACAAATCCAGTTAGTAGATGAGTTAATTCAAACCAAAATCGATGCCTTAGTAATTGCGCCTAGTGATTCACAGCGCCTAGTGCCAATTCTGAAAAAAGCTCAGCTTGCAGGCATCCTCGTTATTAATATTGATAACCAACTTGATGCAGCGACGATGAAAAGTCAAAAAATGAGTCCAGTGACGTTTATTAGTGTTGACAATCAAACCTCAAGTTATCAATCCGCAAAATTTATTGCTGATCAAATAAAAGCGCCAGGCAAAGCAGCGATCATTGAGGGTATACGCACCTCAGAAAATGCCCGCATGAGGACGGTAGGAGCAGAACGTGCTTTTGCCGAAAATCACAATCTCAAACTGGTGGCAAAAGAGACTGGTAACTGGAAAATCGATGAGGCTTATCAAGTCACTAAAAAAATATTTACGGCTTATCCTGATATCACTGTTTTATTCTGCGCCAACGACATGATGGCCTTGGGGGCTATTAAGTATTTAAGCGAATCCAACAAAAAAATATTGATCGCCTCCTACGACGCTTTGGCTGACGCAAAAATCGCTGTAAAAGCAGGTTCACTGGCAGTGACCGTAGATCAGCAAGCGAAGAAGCAAGGCTACGAAGGCATCGCACTCGCGGTACGTGGTCTGAATGGAGAAAAGTTACCCGATGTGATGTTGGTTGATACCGCTTTAGTTACGGCCCAAACTCTACAATGAGGCGCGCCCATTTTGTCCGTCAAACATAATATTTCGGTCAAACTGATTGGCTACCTGTTCTTTGTCAGTGTATTGCCGTTGCTGTTATTTGCAATCATCTCCTACGGCACGACGCAAAAAACGATTTTTGATTTAGCCAGAAGTTATAGTACCCAACTACTCTTTAACCAGCGCGATTATCTGGAACTAGAAGCAGAACAAGTAGAAAGTCTGGCTTTTAACCTCGCGGGCGTTGAAGAGATCAGCAATGTGGTGGTGAAAGCTGACCAGGCGGCTACCTTAAGTCGCAATTCATACGATGATTTATTTACTCAGGCAGAAATTCGGCAACGACTTAATGCCAATAGCAGCCTCAAGGGTGTGATATCGATAGACTTGTTCACCACCAAAGGTCATAGGTTTTATGTAGGCGATACTTTAAACGTCGCGCCTGTTAACGACATGATCAGACAAACTATTTTTGATACGGGTATCGCCTCAGAAAAATCGATACTATGGCTGGGCGTAGAAAACAATTTAAACCCTGCGTCACCCAACCGCAAGGTACTTACTGCACTCAAAATTATTCGACATTTTTCTCCTGAAAGTATGTCCTCCACGCCAGTGGGAATGATTCTAATTAATTATTCTACCGATTATTTATATCAACATTTTAGTCACATCGACATGGGTGAGGGTGCCTATCTAATGGCCGTTGATAGCTATGATCGTATGATCTATCATCCCGATAAAGAAAAAATTGGCAAGGTCATTTCATCAGAATTTAACGCCGCTGCAATCCGCAAAACCGGTATCCATAACTTGCGCTTAAACGGGCAGGAATTGATGCTCAATTCCACTTGCCTAGCCAAATTAAACTGGTGCATCGTCGCGGTGATTCCAGAAAAAACTTTTATGCTGCCGATGGAAAGACAATCACAAACCGCTGCGTTTTTGATCCTACTTTGTCTCGGTCTGATTGCCTTTGGTGCGCGTCAATTTAATCGCGCGATGCTCATACCGATTAAGAATATTTCTGATGGATTCCGGAAAATTGAAGAGCAACCCTACGCGCAATTGCAACCCTTGAACATCCCCGATAGAAAGGATGAGATCAGCGAACTCGTCGGCTGGTTTAATGCCTTCCTAGAATCGCTTGAAGCACGTAAAAAATCAGATGAAGAATTGCGTGAGAACCAAGAAAAATTTTCAAATATTTTTCAAAAATCGCCACTACCGTTAAGTTTGGCAAATGCCAGCAGTGGTCGCTTCATCGATGTGAATGATGCCTGGTTAAATCAATTTGGATTTTCGCGTGAAGAAGTAATCGGGCGCTCGGCAATCGGTTTAGGTCTATGGGCTGATGACACAGAAAAAACACGTTTGTTAGCGCAGCTTAACGAAAAAATAACGATCAACCAGTTTGAGGTGCGTTACCGCTGCAAAGACGGGCGCGATATTATCTGCCTCTTGTCCGGTCGCGTGGTGGAACTGCACGGAGAGCAATTTTATATTTTCTCGCCAACAGACATTACCCGACAGCGAGAAATAGAAAGAGAAATCCAGGAGATTAACCAGGAGTTAGAGTCCCGGGTTCAGCGTCGCACACTCAATCTGGAGCAGACCAATACGGAGCTGGCCAATGCGATGGAGACTCTTAAACTGACCAAAGATGAGCTGGTGCGTTCAGAAAAAATGGCGGCACTGGGTTCTCTGGTTGCCGGTGTTGCGCATGAGTTAAATACACCGATCGGTAACAGCGTTACAGTCGCCAGCACCTTGCAGCACAAAACCCAAGAGTTAGCTCGGGAAATCAGTAGCGGCAAGATTCGCCGCAGCACGCTGGATGCTTATCTCGATAGTTCGTTCATGGGCACGGAATTATTAATGCGTAATCTTGCTTTGGCACGCGATCTGGTGATCAGTTTTAAACAGGTTGCGGTAGATCAGGCCAGCAACCAACGTCGCCGCTTTGATCTTAAAAATACGCTAGCTGATGTGGTCGTGATGCTTGACCCTATGTACAAAAACACGCCATTTGTCTTAGAAGTTGCCTTGCAAGACGGCATACAGATGGACAGTTATCCGGGTCCGCTAGGGCAATTGATTACCAACTTTGTGACAAACGCGTTAGCTCACGCATTTGAGGGCAGAAACCATGGCACGATGCGGTTGACCACCAAATTGCAACAGGAAGATATGGTCGAAATTACCTTTTCCGATAACGGTGTTGGCATACCGGCTGAACATCAGCCACGGGTCTTCGACCCCTTCTTTACCACCAAGCTAGGTCAGGGCGGTTCTGGCCTTGGTTTAAACATCGTATTTAACATCGTGACCAGCTTACTCGGCGGAAAAATAGAACTCCAGTCCTATGCCGGTGTTGGCACTAGCCTCATCATCACGCTGCCACTAAAAGCGCCGGATGTTGCAGATAAAAAAGTTCGTAATTAAGCTAATAATTAAGCTCATGGCTAAGTTAGCGAATGCCTTGTTGCATGCATTGCTTATTTATAAAAGAGGCCACGGGATGCAATAGGTTCTACAATTCGAAAACATTATATGAAAGTGACCGTTTTCGCACTATTACTTTCTTTTAAAATTTGCCCAATACGCATACTCATACACAGTATATGTAAGCTCTCCATATAATCATTGGACGATACGGCATATTTTGAAAAAATTATGGGGAGTATATTCTACGTGTCGTCAATATGCTGCCGACTTATACATTGCTACGCAGCCATATGCCTTGCTTGACGTTGTGGCAAAGATTTAGTTTCTGGCTTCTTCTCCACCGGATTATCCTGCGAATGATTCTGTAGTTTTGCCAGCTTTGCCGCCGATTTATCGCTGACGTTTTTACGATTAGCTTGCCCGGCGTAATCACTACCCAAAATCTCTGTGACCAGAGCGTCGTCCATCTGGCGTTCTGTGCGCAACCACTCGCCGACTAAGGCCGCTAAACGTTCCAGCGCAATCCTGTGGGTCGCATCGGTTTTTGCATACAGCCAATCTGATAACGCCATAAAGTTTTCAAACGGTGTCTCTGCCAGCAGGTGCGGCAGAGTATGACTAAACCGCCCGGAGTTGGCGACCAAATCCCAGTAACGAGCAAAGCGCACCAGGCGCTGCATGGTAGAAAAATCGATCGTACTATTGGCAAGAATGGTGTAAGGCGGATACGGATCAAACACCATGCTCCACTCTTCGGTATGCCGGATAATCGGCGTACCGCGCAGACGCTTTAAGATGCCAAACTGGATTTCGTGCGGCTGCAATGCGTACAACTTATTAAAACCTGCAGCAAAGCTCTCTACCGTTTCGCCCGGCAATCCAGCAATCAGATCAACGTGCAAATGAGCATGTGAGTTCTCACATAACCAGCGAATATTGTCGGCGGCTTTCTGGTTGTCTTGTTTGCGGCTGATACGTGCTTGTACTTCGGGGTTAAAACTTTGAATCCCGAGTTCAAACTGCAAAGTGCCTGGCGGGAATTTCTTGATACCTTCTTTGAGCGCGTCAGGCAAATGATCTGGCACTACTTCAAAATGGGCAAATACGGGATCATCAGGATTGGCCTCCAACTTATCCAGAAAGAATTGCATGATCTTCAGGCTGGTCTTAATGTTGAGGTTAAAGGTGCGGTCAACAAATTTAAACAGGCGCGCGCCGCGCGCATGCAGACTTTCCATCTCGGCTAAAAAGCGGTCGATCTCAAACGGCCACGCCGTCTTATCTAAGGCAGATAAACAGAATTCACACTTAAACGGACAACCGCGTGAGGCTTCGACATATAAAGTGCGATGTTTGATGTCTTCATCGCTGTACAAATCGTAGGGCAAGCTGATGTCAGCCATCGCTGCTTGCACACCGGCATGGATTTTCATTAGCGGCTTAGGGCCTTGCAAGACTTGGCGACACAGATCAGGGAAAGTGACATCGCCCCAACCCGTGATGACGTAATCCGATAATTTGACAATCTCTTGCTCGGAGGTTTCATACGATACTTCTGGCCCACCCAAGATTATGATCACTTCTGGAGCGACCCGTTTTAATAAGGCGACGACTTTGGTGATTTCTTCAATATTCCAGATATAGACGCCAAACCCGACGATCAATTTTTCTCCGGCGATCTTGTGCGACAGTAATTTTTCTACTATCTCGGTGGTTTTTGCACCCGTCACAAATTCTTGCAACTGAGTTTGTGCTTGCAGCGGCCCCATGTTGGCGAGCAGGTAGCGCAAACCCAGAGAAGCGTGGGCGTAACGGGCATTGAGGGTAGAGAGCAGAATGGTCATGGGGTGTATAGACGGCAAAGACAGCGAAAATAAAACAACAATAGAGCCGTATTGTACGACGCCACGCAGCAAGCTCTATTGGAACAGCGCTACAACACAACTAGGGCGAAGTTGAAACGAGCGGGATTACTCTGCCCATCAAGCTATTAGCAGCACCTTATAGTTACTAAAAGTGAGCATCAAGACATCGAAACCAAAACACTTTGGCGCTGGTTTAATGACGTTCATCCTCGCGTTTTTGCGTTTCATCGCATCCCGCTCGCGGTCGACAAATGCATGGCCTACAGTGCATACATCAACAAAGCAAAACGACTTGCAAGTTGAAACGAACCGAACTAAAACTTAACTAGCAAAAAGAGGAAAATCAAATGAAAACATCATTCAAAACACCAGCAATTTTCAGTGCTGCATTGATCGCTGGCGTGTTCGCAGTCGGTGCTGCATTCCAACCCGTTTCCAGCAACGCTAACGTGAATACACAAGTTGCCCAAGCCCAAATACAAACTGTCACTATCGTCGCAAAACGCATGAGCGCTGATGAAAAACTGGCCTTCGATACACAAGCTAATGGCATCCAGACTGTCGTCATCAGCGCAAAACGTTTAAGCCCAGAACAAAAATTGATTATGGCGCAAGAAGACCAAGCCTTGCAACATGGCGTTGCGATCAAAGCAGTTCGTTTAGCTCAGAACAATGGTTGATTTATGATAGATACTGGTAAGGAGTACAAGCTAAATTACGCTTTTTGTCCAGGTTTTAATTGGACGATTAAAAATACTCCCCTTATTTCTAACCTTCGTATCCAAATCAAAAGCATTTAATTCCACATCGTAGATGCCTTTGACTTGGACATGAGAATGTCCACCAAGTTTAATCCCGCTCAGGCGGGATTAGTCGCCACCGCTGCGTCATATAACTGCACATAATTCAGATTTTCAAAACAACTTGCTGCTTGTGGCGTTAAGCCCAGCAGCATTTTTTCGTCGTTCGACCGTAGTTGCGCATGGTTGACCATAACCCGCATTTTAGCGAGCAGATCAGCGGTGTGCAGCAAGTGCCCAAGTGGCGTCCAGACCGGCGCTTTACTGCCGCTGGCTTGTTGCTGCAAGGCCTGGATAACCGCTTGCGGAAACTCCCAGCGTTGTGCAATCCGGTAAGACAAGGTGACGGCGACTGAACTAAACGCATGATAAAAACTGGTGGAATATTTAAACTTGGTCTGATCCGCAATCTGGTCAATCAGACGGAACGCGATAATCAAACCCACGTTTTTCATCAAGCCCGTGAGGAAAGCCTGAAACGGGTCAATCGCGCTATCAACACTGCTGGCTAACTGGTGGCAAGCGACCGCGCATTTCTCTGATTGTGTCCAGATATGCGGTGCAGCGCGACGTGTGTAATTGCCTGCGTTGAGATTAATAATCGGACGGAACGCGACTTTGGCAATCAACAGGCGCAAACCGTCTTCACCCAAGATCATCACGGCTTTCTCCAGACTGTTAATCCGGTCGGCTGGGTTATACAGTGCGCTGTTGACTGCATTAATTACCTCGCCGACCAGCACTACGTCTTTAACGATGTGACGCGACAACTCACCTGCCGATACGGTTTTATTGCGCAAACTACCCAACAGTTGTGGAATCACGGTCGGCACCCGCGGCACGACCACGGCGTCGGTCAAATCCGAGGCGAGCAAAGCATAAAGCGCTTGCAACACTTTTTGCTCGGTTTCCATACTGATGCCTTCGCCGGGATGCCCCATCAACCAGTCAAAATACAAAGCATCAACCGGAATTTGCGGTCGCCATGCGGTAAAAGTGGGCGGCAACGGTGGCGCCTCTGCCGGCTGCGATGTTTGCTCAATTTTCGCCATGGATACATCCACTGGTGTAGCTGTAACAGGTGTAACAGTGCTGAGCGGCGTTGATGGTGTTACCGGGCTTTCAGGTAGGATGGTAGGGGGAGTGGCTTTTGGTATTGCCGCTACTACCGGTGTTTGCTGAGGAGATGCGGGGCGCTTGATTGCTGCTTGAATTGGCTTTTCATTCGTACCAAATAGCCGCTTCAGAAAGCTGGAGAGAGGATTCTGCACAATGTCCCTTTCGGTGTCGTTATCTGTATCGTTATTCTTAGCAATCTTGGTGTTGAAAACCTGCACAATGTGGTCAAACACAGTGTAGCCTTATTACCGCCAGCACCCGATACCGGACAAAGTAAAAATGTAAGAAAGCCTCAATTCATCAAGAAAATGTAGTTTTTTGAAAGGACATCGTATGATCGCTTTATTCAGAAACCGTACTATGGCTCAATGGCTGCTCGTCGTCATGGTGGGCAGCATCGCCAGCTTGCTATGCCAAACCAGCCCTGCAGGTACGCTGCGGGATAAATTAATTGAGCGGCGCATGCAACAGTCAGAGCTGGATCAGGACGATCCCAGCACGCTTAACCAGAATGGTTTACCCAAAGGCAACCGCATCATCAAAGATGTCGCCTACGGCAGCGACGCCAAGCAAAAGTTTGATGTCTATATCCCCGCAACCACGCCGGACAGCGCCAGCAATCCCAGCAGCCACGACAACAAAGCCATGCCCGTGATCTTTATGGTACACGGCGGTGCATGGGCGAATGGTGGCAAGGCAATGGGACGCGTGGTCGAAAACAAAGTCGCACGTTGGCTGCCTAAAGGTTTTATTTTTATCTCTACCGATTACCGCATGCTGCCAACCTTGCAAGCGCGTGAGCAGGCGGAAGACGTCGCCTTGGCGCTGGCAGTCGCGCAATCCAAAGCCAAAGAATGGGGCGGCGATCCCAGCCAGTTTATCGTCATGGGACATTCTGCCGGCGCGCATTTAGTTGCTTTGCTTGCGGCCTCGCCCGACGTGACATTGCAGTTTGGCGTGCGCCCCTGGCTGGGAACCATTGCCCTAGACAGCGCAGCCTACGATCTGAGCGCCATTATGTCCACCAAACACTATGGCTTTTACGACAAAGCCTTTGGCAAAGATCCCGGCTACTGGCGCGCCAGTTCACCATTGCATAAATTAGAAGTACCAGGCGTACCGTTTTTGGCAGTCTGCTCCAGCAAGCGACCTGACCACCCTTGCGATCAAGCCAGCAGCTTTGTGCAAAAAGCCAATGGCATGGGGATGCGGGCGAGTTTATTACCGCAAGCAAAAAGTCACGGCGAGATTAATTTCCAGCTAGGTTTAGATGGCGACTACACCATTGCAGTCGAAAAATTTATGGCGTCTTTATCACCGGTGGTGCAAGCGCATTTGCGTGGGGCAGAATAGCTTGATTGGCGATTGAACTTACTCTGTTAGCTAGTTTGTCAGCAGCCAGATTTGCCAACTTTGCTAAGCTTGGAATGGCGAGCCTGAACCGGATAATGTACACCGCCCATCAAATCTAGCTTAGCAGCGTTACATCCCTGATCGTGATTCAGACTGCGGTCTAATGTTTTCAGCAAACTACCCTGCTCATCATCTTGTGCCAGATGCCAGAACATCGCACCTGCTAAACCTTGCTGTTTGATGTAGGCAGTTTTGTAGGACAAGGATTGCTGGTCGTCATAGCTGACAAAAATATGCTGTTCTGGTTGCCATAACCAAGGTACTTTGGTCTGATCACTGAAGTAGCGGACATAGCCAAAATTCCCAACAAGCATGGCTTGAATTTCTGCATAACTTGCCATGCGTGGTTCTTTGCGCTGGGTGCAGGTATCGCAACCGATCAGCAGAGCAGGATCACCCTGATATATTTCTGCCGACTCCGTCACAAAGGCTTGATATAAGCCGTGATTTTTTGGCTCCACATTAAAAAATGCACGCCCATAAAAAGGTACACCCAATACCATTTTATTCGCCGGAATGCCTGCTTGCAGATGCAACTGAACCGCAGCATCTACGGTATTGGCAAGTGGCGACGGAAATCTCTCCGCCAGTTTTGCAGGCGATAAATCCGTTACAAATTTCTGTTCACGCAGTGGATTGGCCATCATCGGCTCACTGGTATCACCAAACAAATGCGCATTATGATTGGTCTGTTTTTGCCAAACGCCATTTAAATCATAAGTCATTAAATTGATGTAATCGAGCTGCGCGACAATGGCGGGGAGCTGTACATAATAGCGCGTCAAATTGCCAGCATCGCCAGCACCGGCAATAGTGAGTTGCGCTTTTTTTTGCACACGGGTTTTATTCTCTAGCGTTAGTTGATGACGGATTTCTGCTAGCAAGGCGGCGAAATTTTCAGCGTCTTGCTGCCGAGGATATTCCCAGTCAATATCAATACCATCAAAGTCATAGCGCTTCATTAAGGCGATACAAGAACGGGCTAGTTGTTGCCGACGTTCCGCAGTGGCAGCCGCATCACGATAGCGCCCGACGGTCGGACTGCTGTCATTGCTATACGCCCACCCGCCTAAAGAAAACAAGACGCGCAAATTGTGATTGTGACGCTTTAATGCCATGAGGTCGGCAAATACCTGAGCCGCTTTATCTCGGTCTATGCCCTCCCCCAGATCACATTCGCCTGTCGGATTAATATTCATGAAAGAGAAATTAATATGCGTCAGCATCGCCGCTTTTTGTGCTGTGATGCGCGACACCGGGAATTCCGCCGCCTCAGGGTAATGATTAATCTCCGTATTTTCCAGGAAATAGTAGCCGATCACCACATGTTTGCCGGAGGCCGCAAAAGCGAGATTCTGACTAAAGAATAGGCTAAAAAACCCGCTAAGTACTAGAGCAGAGAATCGAAATAGCATCATGGCGTTTAATAACATTGAGTAAGAGGCAAACTAGAAAGTATCGAAAGAGAATGCGGCGATTGAGTACGACGGTCAACAGATTTTTAGTCCCCATCAGGAGCGTCAATACCACTAAACCAGCGAGCTACGGATCTTTATCGGTAACGACCATACCAGTCCCTTCAATCGGAGCGCTGGTATGGAAAATTCAGAGCAGTCTGCTTTTATCTATATACTCGCAATTTTGAAACACCCCAGGAAACACCATGGACATGCAAGCAATAGAAAACCGTCTGGAAGACTTAGAAATCAAAATATCGCGTCAGGAAGATGTGGTCGATACGCTGAATCAACTGGTGTATCAGCAGCAAAAAAAGATTTCAGAACTGGAAAGCTTTTGCAATGCCTTGGTCGGACGCATCAAAGAAATGGCTGCAAATGCCAGTGAACAACGCATTGTTGATGAGCGTCCACCGCATTATTGATGTCAAGACTTAACCAAAAACCAAAATCTCTCACCACAGATACCCTGAGACACCGAGACACAGAGACACAGAGGAACATAGGAACAACAAATCAAGAGCAAGGCAGGTTTTCGCTGTTCTCCTGATGTTCTCTCTGCCTACGGGCTGAGAGGACTTTTGGATGCCCAATGATTCTGCGGCTTACAGACCAATATCATGCCAGCAGCCACAGAATCATTGGACATTCTGATCGGGAGCTCCCATTTAGAAGTTCCCGTTTTAAACAACGACTTAATCCGCCTCACCTTCCCAATATTCCATCGTCGCACCTTTGTTGTACGACTCGCCCGTGAGGCGCACGCCGACGCGGTTGGTGTCTGGGTACACAATCACGTCATGCGGACTGCGGTCACCAATCAATAAATACCGACAGACCGACTCTGTATGATTAAAAATGCTGTGGCCCTGCTTTTGTCCTGCGGGAAAAACTACATAACTGCCCGCCGACATTACGTAAGTTTTATCACCCAAACGTAAAGTCAGGCTACCTTCCAGCAGCATCAATTGTTCTTCTTCCAGATGATGATAATGATGAGGACAAGCTTGCTTGCCTGGTGCCAGTTCTTCGATACAAACCCCAATCCGCTGGCAACCACCATGCTCTGCAAGCTGCTGATAACGCGTGCCAAAACGGCTACCATGTGAGTATTCGTCCCACACCACATCTTTGATCAAAAACGGCTCGGTTACTCCGTCTGCATTGATTGCCTTGGCTTTGGTCTGATCCATTTTCTCTAACCTGTCTTTTTTAAACTACGTTTCGCGTCAATGCGGTTGATTACAAATTAAAAATAGTGGCCGGCCAAGCAAAGCGAAATAAAAGCTACTACCATCAGCTCGTTTTTTGGCTAATGCGTTGGCTTATTTGTTGGCTTATTAGTTCGCTACTCGTTAGCTTATTCGTTAAGTCATTGGCCGTCTGGTGACGTGGCATGGTGCTTGCTGCCAGGTTGACTTAATTCAAATGCAATGCAGAACAAGAACAAAGGAACAAGCATGTCCATGATTTCAGACGAACTGACCCAGCAAGCCTTGTGGCGCGACAAGTTAATGTTGATGCTGGAATCCACCGGTGACGGTATGTTTGGGATTGACCTGGCGGGTTGCTGTACCTTTATCAATCGCGCCGGGGCTGCCATGTTAGGCCGTTCTGTGAATGAGGTACTAGGACAAAATATGCATGGTCTGGTACATCATTCCCACAAAGATGGTCGTCATTATCCAGAAGAAGTTTGTCCGATTTTTTTAGCGTTCCGCACCGGACAACCATGCCGCAATGATCAGGAAGTGTTTTGGCGTAGTGATGGCAGTCCATTTGCCGTGGAATATTCGTCTCACCAAGTGATAGATCAAGGTCAGGTGCGCGGTGCAGTAATTACGTTTAGCGATATTTCTAAACGTCGTTATGCAGAAGAACAATTGCAACATGCCAAGCAAGAATTAGAAGTACGTGTGGCAGAGCGTACTGCCGAATTGTCTGCCGCACTAAACCAATTGCGGCAGCTATCGGCACATGCACATTCTGTCAGGGAAGAAGAACGCAAGCGTATCGCACGCGAAATTCATGACGAATTGGGTAGCTTATTGGTCGCGCTAAAGTTTGATGTGAACTGGATGGCAAGACGTGTGGCTGATCGAGAAGAGGTCTCGCGCAAATGCAGTGTAATGAATCGCCTGATCGAATCCGCAGTTGAGAATGTAGGTCGCATTATTACCGATCTGCGCCCCAGTATTTTAGATCACCAGGGTTTGATTGCAGCTCTGGAATGGCAAGTACAAGAATTTGCCGAGGCGACCGAGATGCAGTGTGATTCCAGTATCGAAGCCACGCCAGATGCAGCCACGCCAGAGCCAAATCTGGCAACAGCCGTGTTTAGAATTTTTCAGGAAATGTTGAGTAACATCGCGCGACACGCGCAAGCAAGCGCTGTCCATATCCGCATTCGCTTACGGCAAGATGCCTTGCTGATGGAAGTGGCTGATAACGGCGTCGGCGCGCAACAGGCAGCGCTATACCGTGCTGATTCTTACGGCGTCATGGGAATGCGTGAGCGGGCGCTGCATTTCGGTGGCGATCTGCAAATCAGTAGTCAGCATGGAGAAGGGACATTGGTGCGATTGACTGTGCCCGTGCCAAACGCTGCTCCCAACATAGTAGAACAAGCACTGCAACAAATCTCAGGTACACCATGATACGAATTTTATTATGTGATGATCATCGCATCGTGCGCGAAGGGGTAAAACAAATTCTGGCGGATGCGGGCGACATCGAAGTCGCCGGAGAATGCGCCGATGGACCAGAGGTGATAAAACAAGCCAGTATTTTAGCGATTGATCTGGTTTTGCTGGACATCGCATTACCAGTACAGGACGGCTTGGAAGTGCTGCGCCAGCTTAAGCAGCAAATGCCTCGGCTACCTGTCTTAATGCTTTCTACCTATCCAGAAAAACAATATGCCACCCGTTGTTACCGGCTAGGGGCATCTGGCTACTTGAATAAAAGTGCTGATACTGATCAACTTGTTTTAGCGATCCGCAAAGTCGCCGATGGTGGCTTGTATATCAATAGCAGCATGGCAGAAGCCTTGGCGGCAGACATGGGACGTCATATAGCACGCTTGCCGCACGAGACTTTGTCACATCGTGAATACCAAGTGTTCCAGGCAATTGCCAGTGGCATGAGTGTGAAAGAAATTGCCGACAAGCTTGATCTTAGTCCCAACACGATCAGTACCTACCGTACCCGCATCATGGAAAAGACCGGCACGACCAATGACGTCGGCATCGCCATGTACGCCGTAAAGCATCAGCTGATTACGGTATAGATTCCCATTCGCTCATAAGATTTTGTGTTTGTGTTTGTGGCTTACGCAAAAACCAAAACCTCTCACCACAGAGACACGGAGACACAGAGGAGCAACAAAAGAAGAGAAAGACATGTTTTCGCCCTTCTCCAGATTTTCTCGCTATTGAACCCAGATTTTCCATTAGACCGCTACCACTTCGCAGAAACGCAGACGGCATGCGGTCATCTGACGGATAGCACCACCGCGATTTGAGTGGGAACGCTACAGCGACAATTGCATCTTTGGCGAACTGCCTGGCGTTGTTGCTACTCCTAGCAAGATGCAGCTTGCGTCGTCGTCGCGTCTAGCCAGTCAGTTCGCCAAAGGCACACTTGTCGCTGTTCCAATGGAAAATCTGGGTTGATTCTTCCTCTTTGCCTCTGTGGTCTGTGGTGAAGGGTCTGGTCTTTTTGGTTTTTCGGTAAGTCCTATTTGTAGTTGTAGCACTACAAAGCATCGTCGCGACACGACATGATTTGGGATGATGGCAAGCTGCTTGCAAGCACTTCTGGCGTTCTTCAATTTTTTACTAACCCGCCAAGGAGTAGTCCATGTCCATCTTCCGTCCATACGATTCAGACCATAGCGCCGCTGGCTGTTCCTGCGGTCGTCATAGCGACGAAACCGAACACAATGCAGAGCAAGAACGTGCTCTGGCAGCACGCGCCACGAACGTAGAACACCTGACCAACGATGTAGTGGAGGAAGCCGTACTACGCGCAATGTTCCCGCAAGACCATCTGCGCCGGCACTTTTTGCGTGCAGTCGGTGCCAATACAGTGCGGGCTGCGATTGCTAGTGTGCTTCCTTTGGGTGCATTGCAAGCGATGGCACAAGAAAAGACCGGACCGATTGAAAAGAAAGATTTAAAAATTGGCTTCATCGCCATTACTTGCGCCGCACCGCTGATCATGGCTGACCCCTTAGGCTTTTACCGCAAACAGGGGCTGAATGTCACACTGAATAAAACTGCTGGCTGGGCGCTGATCCGCGACAAGATGGTCAACAAGGAGCACGACGCTTCCCATTTCCTGTCACCAATGCCACTGGCAATGTCGATGGGGCTTGGCTCCAACCCTTTACCAATGCGGGTAGCGACGATCCAAAACATCAATGGTCAGGCGATTACCTTGCATGTCAAACATAAAGACAAGCGCGACCCAAAACAATGGAAAGGCTTCAAGCTGGCGATTCCGTTTGAATACTCGATGCACAACTATTTGCTGCGTTATTACCTTGCGGAACACGGCTTAGACCCTGATCGTGACGTACAACTGCGCGTTACCCCACCACCAGAAATGGTTGCCAACCTTAGGGCTGGAAATATCGACGGTTTCCTTGGACCTGACCCGTTTAATCAGCGGGCGGTGTATGACGAGGTCGGTTTCATTCATATTTTGTCGAAAGAAATTTGGGATGGTCACCCTTGCTGCGCATTCGGAACCTCTGAAGAATTTATCAAACAAAATCCGAATACCTTCGCCGCTTTGTTCCGGTCGGTATTAACAGCGGCAGCGATGGCGCGTGATCCGGCGAACCGTGCGCTGGTCGCCAAAGTCATTTCACCAGCGGCCTATTTAAACCAGCCAGAAACCGTTGTACAACAAGTCTTAAGCGGCAAATTTGCCGATGGTCTTGGTAACGTCCGTAACGTACCGACACGTGCCGATTTTGATCCTGTTCCTTGGGATTCGATGGGCGTCTGGATTTTAAGTCAGATGAAGCGTTGGGGTTATATCAAAGGGGATGTCGACTATAAAGCCATTACTGAAAAAGTATTTTTGCTGACCGACGCTAAAAAATACATGGCGGAATTAGGACAAACCGTGCCTGTCGGTGCGTATAAAAAATACAAAATCATGGGCAAAGAATTTGATCCAGCTACGCCAGACGCCTATGTCAACAGCTTTGCTATCAAGCGATAACCAAGATGAACAGTTCAACCTCTGGAAAAAATCTCAGCATGCGTGCGGCAGTCGTGTCCTTGCTGATACTGCTGGTTTTTTTGTTGAGTTGGCATCTGGCAACCGCACCGACAACACATGCTACGCCAACCGCTGCAATGACCGCAGAGCAGGAGGAATATGCCAAGTTGATGGGCGGTGCCGGAACAAGCGCAGCCGCAGATGCCGCGCCGGCAAAGACGACCGGCTTCCCCACGCCAGCACAAATGGGACGGACTATCGTCAGACAATTGTCGCACCCATTTTATGACAACGGTCCCAATGATAAAGGCATTGGTATTCAGCTTGGCTATTCCTTAGGCCGGGTCGCCTTAGGATTTATCATCGCGGCAGTGGTGGCAATACCGGTAGGTTTTATGCTGGGCATGTCACCGCTGATGCAAAAAGCTTTGAATCCGTTTATTCAGATTCTTAAGCCTATCTCACCATTAGCCTGGATGCCGCTGGCATTGTATACGATTAAAGACTCCTCAGTCTCTGGCATCTTTGTGATTTTTATCTGCTCGGTCTGGCCCATGCTAATGAACACCGCATTCGGTGTGGCATCTGTAAGACGCGATTGGCTGAATGTCGCCAGAACCTTAGAAGTAAAACCGCTGCGCAAAGCGTTTCTGGTCATCCTACCCGCTGCTGCACCAACGATCTTGACCGGCATGCGAATCTCGATGGGGATTGCCTGGCTGGTCATCGTCGCGGCAGAAATGTTGGTGGGTGGCACGGGTATCGGCTATTTCGTCTGGAACGAGTGGAACAATTTATCGCTCACCAGCGTGATGTTTGCCATCTTGATCATCGGCGTGACCGGCATGCTGCTCGACTTGCTGTTTGCACGCTTACAAAAATATGTCACTTACGTGGAATGATCATGACAGCCAATTCTGCAACTAATTCTGCAACTAATTTTGCGACTAAGGTAGTAGCTAAGCTACTAGCTGATCATGTGGCAGACAGCAAACCGTTTCTTAGCGTAAAGGGCTTAAGCAAGTCCTATAACCCAAATAGCGCCCCCGTGTTTGACGAGGTATCGTTTGACATTACCCGCGGAGAGTTTGTCTGCATCATCGGTCACTCCGGCTGTGGCAAAACCACGATTCTGAATGTGTTAGCGGGTTTAGAAATAGCGACTTCTGGCTTAGTGCTAATGGATAACCGTGAGGTCGCAGGCCCCAGCCTGGATCGTGGTGTTGTCTTCCAAAGTCATGCGCTAATGCCGTGGTTCTCTGTCTTGGCGAATGTGAGCTTTGCGGTGCAATCCCGTCACCCCGAATGGCCACGTGCTCAGGCCGAGCAGCATGCTGCCAAGTTTATTGATATGGTGGGATTAAAGGGTTCAGAACACAAGAAACCATCCGAATTATCCGGCGGAATGAAACAACGGGTAGGGATCGCCAGAGCGTTCTCCATCGAGCCAAAAATGTTGCTTCTGGACGAGCCATTTGGTGCTTTAGACGCCCTGACAAGGGGGGTAGTGCAAGATGAGTTACTCAAGATTTGTGCAGCCACCAACCAAACCGTTTTTATGATTACGCATGACGTCGACGAGGCGATTTTGTTGTCCGACAAAATCATGCTGATGTCTAACGGCCCACGCGCTTGTCTGGCAGAAATCGTTGTTAACACCATGCCAAAAAACCGTACCCGAGAAACTATGCACCATGACCCACAGTTCTACAAAATCCGTAATCATCTAGTGGATTTTTTAGTTCACCGGTCTAAACAGATGCAAGCCGATGGTAATGCAAAAATCCATTCCACTGGTTCAACCAGTAATGTCCGCAAGGTGCCCATGGTGACGCCAGGTTTAGTCAATTCGGAAATAGATATACCTTGAATTACCACTTTAACTACCACTCAAATGTTAGCAACATCAATTTCCTCTTTTATTCCCTCAGGAGAATCACATGGACCGCAATGACGTCACAAAAAAAATCATCTCAGCCAAAGTCAAAAACAAAATGACTTGGGCCGATATCGCCAGCAAAATCGGTTGCAGTAAAGAATGGACAACCGCTGCCATGCTAGGGCAAATGACGCTCAATCTGACGCAAGCAACTATCGCCAAAGACTTGTTTGAATTGACCGATGAAGAAACTGCATGGCTGCAAATTGTTCCGTATAAAGGTTCATTACCAACCCCAGTTCCAACCGATCCACTGATCTACCGCTGGTACGAAATTGTCAGCGTCTATGGCACCACGATTAAAGAACTAATCCATGAAGAATTCGGTGACGGCATCATGAGCGCGATCGATTTTTCAATGGATATCCAGCGTGAGGCTGATCCTAAAGGTGATCGGGTGAATGTAGTTTTAAGCGGTAAATTTTTACCGTATAAATCGTATTGAAATTGATTAAAAACTAAAATTCTCGAAACTAGACGTCCAATGATTCTGCGGCTTACAGAGCAATATCATGCCAGAAGCCACAGAATCATTGGACATTCTTTCTTAGAAAATTAAGTAACAGCCCTCAAACGAAACAAGAATTTAATTACGGACTTCAAGTTGTTTAGTAAGAGCATAGCGAGCGCCGCCGGGTGGAAAATCCGCAAGCTGACTGAAAATTACATATCCAAGCTTTTCGTAAAACGGTAGCGCCTGAAAGCTAAGTGTCTCTAAGAATACACGTGGACATCCACGGCGGATTGCTTCGTCTTCTACCTCTTGCATGAGTTTCGTACCAAGACCAAGACCGCGCAGATCATCAGAAACCCACACCGCTTGCACTTGCATCCAACCAAGATAGGTGGCAGCAACGACGCCTCCCTCAATGCTTCCATCTTCACTACGCACACTGATAAAGAGATAATTTGGCGTCTCTCCGTTGGCTTTCGATGCGTTATAAGCGGTAAGTCCTTTGATGACTAAACCCATCTCAGCTGGTTTGGGTTCGGATTCAATGGTTATCTGGTAATGCCGTGACATTGATGCTCCATATTTGTAATTTGAACCGCATGTGATCGCCATAACGAACAAAAGCGAATAATATAAAAGTAAGGCCAGATAAAAATTAGTCGCTAAAAATAGCTCGCTGTTTAAAATTCACCCCAAGAAGGCAATTTGTACTTACGTTTACCATAGGCGTAATACCCACTCATGACCAAGCCAAAAAATAAACCTGCGCAAGCAGCTAGGAGTAATGCCTTTGCGGGTGACATTGTTTGGTGTGACCAAATAAACACCCACATAAAGAATCCCCATGTCGCTGCGAAAAATGTTCCCATGAGTATCGTGTTAACAAAAAAGTTAGCAAAATGTGGTGGACGCAGATCAAGTCCTAAACTCCAGAGCATCCGGAAAATCGGCGGGGCGTAGTTACTAGGCCACATGCCAGTGGATTTAAGGAGTTTTAATGCTGCTTCTCTTTTTGGATTGACACTCATTACTTATTCCTAAAGCCGGATTAAACATAGCAAAAATTTGATTCATCCTGCCATATAAAAATTGACTAAGCAATATCGTATAAAAATCTCTTTTACTGCATTGATGCTACTTCCTGTTAATTATTGAATGACGAAAAAAATGGACTGATTTCTCAGTCCATTTTCTAGCCATCTCCAGTTAACAAATGATTAGCCCAAGGCTAGTTAATTTTTCAAGCTAAGCCTTCTGCTTTTAGTGCAGCATGAACTGCCGGGCGGCTGACAACGCGACCGCGTAGGGCGGCGATATTCTCTAAGTGCGAAATATCCAGTTTGACGAACTTAGCCCAGTTCGTGACGGTAAATAAATAGCCATCGGCGACGCAAAATTGATCACCCAGCAAAAACTGTTTTCCTGCCAGCTGATCGTCGGCCCATTTCAGGTTAGTTAAGATGCGTGCTCTTGATGCGGCTTTCACTTCTTCAGCAGCGTCCGGGTTAAATAATGGTGCGAAATTTTTGTGTACTTCGGATGTGATAAAGCTTAACCATGATTGCATTTGATAGCGCGGTAAGCTGCCATTGGCGGGTGCTAAATTTTTCTCTGGTGCGAGATCCGCAATGTATTGGACGATTGCGGCGCCCTCTGTCAGACGTGTGCCGTCATCTAATTCTAGCAAGGGCACGTAGCCAAGAGGATTGATGGTGTAGTAGTCGGTGCCATCTTTTAGCTTGTGCGTTTTAGTGCTGGCAAATACAGGCTCGAAGTCGATTTCTGCTTCGCGCAAGGCTATGTGAGCAGACAGAGAGCAGGTGCCGGGAGAATAATATAGCTTCATGTTTTTCCTATCAAAAGTAGGTTGATATTTTTACTGAAACAACAGGTAGTAAATGGTGATGGTGGTGACGACGCTGAACTAAAAAAGTCGTACGCTGCTTTTCTGATGCTTTCGTCTTGCTCTAGCATTGTTAGTGACCACCCGACATTTAGTTTACTCATTTTTAAATGAATTTACTTGCCGTCTAAGATGGCTGACACGCTATTTTGAGCAAAGCAAATGCAACACTGCCGGCATAAGCCGGCAGTATTAATCACATAAATGCAAAATTAAATAGTCGCGTAAATCCTAGCGAACTTAGGTTTAGCGTATGGGTAGGCTAGTTGTATTTTTGACTTCTTCCATCACCGCGTAGGTGTGAGTTTCGCGCACACCGTTTAATTGCAGCAGGGATTTACCTAAAAAATCGCGATAGGCGTTCATGTCTTTGACACGGGCTTTGACCAGATAATCAAAACCGCCGGCGACCATGTGGCATTCCAACACTTCCGGGATTGCTTGTACACCGCGCTTAAAGGCGTCAAACACATCGGGTGTGGTTCTATCCAGCACGACTTCAATGAAGACCAGCAGGGCAACATCAAGCAAATGCGGATTCAGTTGTGCTGTGTATCCCAGGATGTAGCCGGACTCTTGTAACTTGCGTACGCGTTCCAGACAAGCGGCGGGGGATAGGTTGACTCTCGTCGCTAACTCTACATTACTGATACGGCCATCGTTTTGTAATTCGGCCAGAATTCTTTTACTGATTTTGTCGAGCATAAGAAGTCAAAGTGAAGTTAATAAAATTCGGTGTAATTTTCTCATAAAATAGAAAATTCCGATATAGATGCATATTTCCAGAATTAATCATCTGGCTTCATCTATACAATCAAATCAAATTCGCTTTACACCTCTTCCAATGCAAATCTGATAAAAACTATATGAACCCGACGCCTTTTTCCATGCCTTTTCTTCAACTTCAAGCCGAAATTGTCCCTCAACAAACCGCTTTAAGAACTGCGATTACAGAAGTATATCGTCGTGATGAAGCTGACGCTGTGCAATGGCTGCTCGCCAATATTAATCCACATTCTGGTTCGGAGCAGACTGTACATCAATTAGCCCATCAATTGGTGAGTTCTGTGCGTCAGCAGCGTACCCGTGCATCCGGTGTTGATGCGCTGATGCATGAGTTCTCTTTATCGTCGGAAGAAGGAGTCGCTTTAATGTGTCTGGCCGAGGCTTTGCTGCGCATTCCAGATCACCAGACCGCAGATCGCCTGATCGCTGACAAAATCAGTAAAGGTGACTGGGCAAAACATCTGGGCGAGTCACCATCACTGTTTGTCAATGCGGCGACCTGGGGCTTGCTGGTAACGGGTAAATTAGTGTCGACTAACAGCGAACAAGGTTTAGGTTCTGCGTTAACCCGATTAATTGCCAAAGGTGGTGAGCCTTTGATACGCAAAGGTGTGGATCTGGCGATGCGTATGTTGGGTAACCAGTTTGTTACTGGACAAACCATACAAGAGGCGATTAAAAATAGTCAGGATAATGAGAAGCGCGGCTATCGTTATTCCTACGATATGTTAGGTGAAGCGGCGCTGACTGCGCATGACGCTGCTTATTATTTGAAGTCTTATGAAACTGCGATCCACGCCATAGGCAAAGCATCTAACGGACGTGGTATCAAAGATGGACCAGGTATTTCAGTCAAATTATCGGCATTGCATCCACGCTATTCGCGTGCACAAAAAACCCGCACGATGACTGAGTTGCTACCAATTCTAAAAAATCTGCTGGTACTGGCAAAGCAATACAACATCGGTTTGAATATTGATGCAGAAGAGACTGATCGTTTAGAACTGTCTTTAGATTTGATGGAAGCATTAGCATTTGATCCTGACCTGGCAGGTTTTGATGGCCTGGGTTTTGTAGTACAAGCCTATCAAAAACGCTGCCCGTTTGTGATTGATTATCTGATTGATCTGGCGCGCCGCAGCGGCCGCAAGTTTATGGTTCGTCTGGTCAAAGGTGCGTATTGGGACGCAGAAATCAAGCGTGCGCAAGTCGATGGTATGAGCGGCTTTCCGGTCTATACACGCAAGGTATATACCGATGTCTCTTATCTGTTTTGTGCACAAAAATTGTTGTTGGCGACCGATGTAATTTATCCGCAATTTGCTACTCATAATGCGCTGACCTTGTCGGCTATTTATACCTGGGCGCAAAAAGCCAATATCACGGATTATGAGTTTCAATGTCTGCACGGTATGGGCGAAACTTTGTACGATCAAGTGGTCGGCAAAGATAAATTGAATAAACCTTGCCGCATCTATGCGCCAGTAGGTTCACATCAAACTTTGCTAGCTTACCTGGTGCGCCGTCTGTTGGAAAATGGCGCTAATTCTTCTTTCGTTAATCAGATTGTTGATGAAGCTGTATCGATTGAATCCTTGATTGCTGATCCAGTTAAGGTCGCAACAGAACTGGCTGGCACGCCACATCCGGGTATTGCCTTGCCTAAGGATTTATTTGGAACGGAGAGAAAAAATTCTGCTGGTCTGGATTTTAGTAATGAGATTGAGCTGCAAAAAATCAGTCAGTATTTTGCAGAAATCAGCCAGCAAGAATTAATAGCTCAACCCATTTTGCATGGTCAAGTTTCTGCCACTTTGGCAAAACCAATTAATAATCCTGCGGATCATAGCGATATAGTAGGTAAGGTGATTGAAGCGAATCAGCAAGATGTGCAAACAGCTTTGGAACAAGCAGAAGCCTATGCACTTGACTGGCAAACAGTAGCACCGTCAGAGCGCGCCGGCATACTGAAAAAAGCAGCCGATTTGTTAGAAGCACAAACTTTAGATTTTATGGCTCTGGCGATTCGTGAAGCAGGAAAATCTTTACCAAACGCCTTGGCTGAAGTGCGTGAAGCAGTGGATTTTTTACGTTACTACGCAGCGCAAGTTGAGTTTTTACCGAATACGCTGGCGCTTGGTCCCGTAGTTTGCATCAGTCCATGGAATTTCCCTCTCGCGATTTTTATTGGTGAATTCAGTGCTGCTTTAGCCGTAGGTAATGTGGTCCTGGCTAAGCCTGCAGAACAAACTCCTATCATCGCTTATCGTGCGATTCAGTTATTGCATGAGGCTGGTGTGCCACGCGCTGCCTTACAATTTTTACCTGGTACCGGTGAAATCGTTGGCGCGCAACTGGTTGCTGATCACCGTGTCAAAGGCGTGATTTTTACCGGTTCTACAGAGGTAGCGCAAATCATTAATCGTACTTTGACTCAGCGTGCGATTACAGAAAATATCGATCTTCCTTTAATTGCAGAAACCGGCGGTCAAAATGCCATGATTGTTGACAGCAGCGCCTTGCCGGAACAGGTTGTGAATGATGTGTTGTCGTCAGCTTTTGACAGTGCAGGTCAGCGTTGTTCTGCTTTACGCGTTTTATGCCTGCAAGAAGATATCGCTGACAAAACAATAGAGATGTTAAAAGGAGCCATGCAAGAATTGCGTATAGGCAAACCCGATCAGCTGGCGATTGATATTGGTCCTGTGATTGATGCGGATGCGCAAAAAGCTTTACAGACGCATATTGACCAGATCAAACAAAAGGCGACTACCAGTTATTCATTAGCCTTAAGTGAATCGTGCAAAAACGGTACCTTTATTGCACCTACTGTGATTGAAATCAAATCACTCTCAGAACTGACGAAAGAAGTCTTTGGTCCTGTCCTGCATATTTTGCGTTATCAACGCGATCAGCTAGCAAGCATTATCGATAATATCAATGCGTCTGGTTTTGGTTTAACCTTGGGCATCCACTCCCGGATTGATGAAACCATTGATTTCATTACCAGTCGTGCTCACGTCGGCAATATTTATGTCAATCGCAACATCGTTGGCGCAGTCGTTGGAGTGCAACCATTTGGTGGCGAAGGTAAATCTGGCACGGGTCCCAAAGCTGGCGGTCCTTTGTACTTAAAACGTCTACAGAAAAATCCTTCCAGTAGTTTGGGCGGACATACCGTGTATGAGCGCCAGTCGCCAGAAGCACTAGAAGCTTTACTGGTGTGGGCAAAAACACATGGTCATGAAAAAATTGCCGAACTGGCAGATCGTTACGCTCACAACAGTCCTTACAAAATGACTTTGGTATTGCCAGGCCCGACTGGTGAACGGAATACTTTGTCATTTGCGCCACGCGGTAAAGTATTTTGCGCAGCAAGCACCGTTAATTGTCTGTTAAATCAAATCGCAGCTTTGCTTGCAACAGGTAATACACCGGTTATGCCAGCACAAACAATTGCTTTATTGCCATCTGGCTTACCTGCGATCGTACAGGATTTGATTAAACCGTCAGAGGCGGGTCAGGATGAGCTTCAGTTCGCTTTGGTTGAAGGTAACCAGCTAGCTCACTACAAGTCTGTTTTTGCAGCTCTGGACGGTGCTATCGTCTCGGTAATCGAGATGCATGAAGAGACCGAGGCACCTTTATGGCGTTTGGTGGCTGAGCGTGCCTTATGTGTGAATACGACGGCAGCGGGTGGCAATGCCAGTTTGATGACTTTGCAAAGCTAAGTTGGTAAGTAAAAATTAGGTGTAAAAAAAGCGGCTAAGTGTTTTAGCCGCTTTTTTTATAGCTTTTTTTAAGTTTATTTTTTAGTTTTCTCTAAGTCTGTTGCTAATTCTTTAGAAGCTTCACTTATTTTTGCCATCATAGGTACTATCATTTTTTGCATGGCTGCCATCGTGTTTTGCATCATGACAGGCATTTTTTTAATGTAAGCCTGACCAGCATCTGATTTATAAAACGCAATAATTCCGTTGACGTCATCTTGCGTCAGGCTCTCGCTATATATGTTGATGAACATCGGTTCCAACTTTTCCCATTTCAGTTCTTCTGTCTGAATTGCAACGATTTTTGTTCTGAATTTCTCTAGCTGCTTTTGCTGCGCCTCTGTTGCTGGCTGACCTTTTAACGCCTCTGCCATTACATTTTTCATCATGCCGTCTAACTGCTGGGTCAAATTGTTCAGCATGGATGGAGTATTGGTTAACACAAATAACTGCCGGATTGACTCTGGGCTAGGTTTGTTGTCTTGAGCAGAAGCTGGATTAATCGTAGCAAAAACAGTAAATAAAGAAACCAGCAGTAGAGATTTAAATTTAATCATTTTAAG
This sequence comes from Undibacterium sp. RTI2.2, assembly GCF_035018705.1. Lineage (NCBI taxonomy): Bacteria > Pseudomonadati > Pseudomonadota > Betaproteobacteria > Burkholderiales > Oxalobacteraceae > Undibacterium > Undibacterium sp. RTI2.2. The sequence continues at coordinate 27,709 of NZ_JASJXN010000018.1, forward strand.
TTCCAGGCAAATTGAAAGTGGGTTACTGCAAAAACGAACTCGAATTTTACGGTTGGATTGTTTAACCAGCAATGTCTTTAAGCGATTTTTGATTTGACGTGCTTTCTTGGTTTATAACAATAAGTTTATATATATAAATAGTAGTAATAGTTAACGTCAGGTGTTTTCTGTGGATAACTAGGTTTTTATTTTCATAATCAATGCCTTACAGAAAAGATAAGCAGATTAAAAAGGCTTGTATTAAAACAGGACAGTTATTGGACAAGTTTTTTACTTGATTAACTAAAGTGATTTAGCCACATCCTGTTCACTGGATATCCCGTTAGTTATCCACAAAACTTACTAGGAATAAGTCTTATTGTTTTTTTGTTTGCTGATTTATGTAACAAGAGTTTTAGTTCTGCTTGATATCAACCACCGCAGAAGAGGTTACTAAACTCCTTGGCCTGGAAATACGGTATTGATCGCAACACTTTTTGGAGATTATTAGAATTTGGGCGTCCAATCAGAGTGCGGCTTATAGCCCGATTTGCTTCTAACAAGGCGATATCTATTGGACTTACAGTTTTTGGAATTTCGCCTTTAAAGTTTTATCAATATTGTTTCTATCTTCAAACGCATCACGGCATTAGCTGGTGCTCATCCCCTATAGATTGCCTCCCTCGGCATTGGTTTTACTCTATCGTGCCTTTAATGGTGCTGAATTCAGCTTGTTTCGCCAAAAAATTCCGTATTGCGTTCATCTTTCAGGTTTTTCTTATGCATTGATCAAAATCAGAGAAAAGCTTGTTTCTTCACATCATTTTAAGGGAGAGCCTTTTCTTCGTTTTTCAGGGGAAAAGGAAAGGGTTTGTTGTTTACATTAAGGTATATATATAAATAGTAGTAATAGTTAACGGGGTCGTTTTTTGTGGATAACTCTGTTTTTCTGAACAAAATCAATCTATTACAGAAAAGATAAATACCCTGATAAGCGGTGTACTTTACGAGAACAGTTTTGGGATAACAATTTGGCAGAACGTAAAAGTAGTGCTTCTGCACAGACTGTCCTGTAGATATGCAGAGGCTTATCCACAGCTAAAACCAGTATTCCTACGTCAAAGCTGATCTGCTTTTTTTAAAATCTGCGGGGCTAGGCGTTGTAGACTTGTTGCCAGTAATTTGATGGCAATTTTTTGATATGCCGGTAGGTGGCGGCTGTAAACGGCCGTATATTCCAGATTAGCCTCACCACCTCTGGCGCGTTTGAACTGGCTCGCACCGGAGCTGTAATGCAGTTTGAGTTTGCGTTCTTTGGCTTGCTGCAATAGCAAAGCCATTAAGCGTCGATACAACCCTAGCTCTTGCGGCAAGCTAGTGTCGTAGCCAATGAGTGGAGTAGTAATCCATCCGCTTTGGCTATTTTCGTAAAGACCTAAGACACCGACCAAACGATTTTGAAATCGTAAGCCATAAAGATCTAAAAATCGCATTTCTTGGCACAACTCGAAAAAAGCCGGCGTAAAGTCTGGGTTGAGTCTGGAGTATTTTTCTATGAATAATTGTCGAAACAAGCTGCGTAAATGAGGAAGATCGCTAGTTAGTATTTGTTCTGGCCTAACGATCTCAAGTTTTCCATCCGAAAATAACTTGGCATCTTGTCTGACATGATTGCGTTTCCACAGCGGTGCGAGTTGAGGATCGCAGGTGTAAATCATGCGTGCTGGAATTAAATCCCAAGACTGCGCTCGCAGACTGGAGGCCAGTTCTGGTGTGACCTCACTACAAACATTGCGCATCATTAATGGCCGGTCTGGATATTCACCGATTAATTCTTCCGTCATTTGCGCAATATCTTGTGCTTGCCAATCAGGATAGAGATTGGTGGACACCAAATGATTGCCGACAATTGCAGATTGATCTATGCCACTGGCGCTGATTAAGGCAGCGAGGGGACTAAAAATACAATTGATGCCTGTATTTGCGATAGCCCGCAGTTGACTTAGACTCGCAGGTAACTTCGCAGATATTTGTCCACAGGCTTCTTCTCTGGCGTAGCGTAACCAAGTTGATCGTGGACTGCTGACATAGCTGCTGTGGTTGCTATTGCTGTTCTTGCTGCCAATCTCGCTAGGTCTGAGTAAGCTGACTGGTTGCGTGCTACCGGCAATAGTGATGGCATTAATCTGGCAATCTGCGTTGCTTAACCAATGCGACCCGCCACGGGCTTTGGCATCGATTAGCCAGAGCGCATCAGCGCAAACGCGTGGCGGTAGGTTGGAAATCAATTTTCTGAGATGTAAATTGGCTGGTTGGTAGTTTGCGTTTTAGTGTCCTCATCTACCTAGTTAGACTTTTTGATACAGATGCATACCACCATAAATTGCGGATTTATCGCTTGCATACAAAGCCCGGTTATGCGCGCGGTCCGTATGCCAGGCGGAGATCAAATGCGCCGGCAACATCGCTTCTAATGGCGAGTCGCTGCCACCGGTACGGAACACCACTTTGGCGTCTGGTGCGGCGGTGCGGGTGACTTCTTCCCATAACTCAGTTAATTGCTGCTGATCCATCCAATCCTGAGCATCCAGGAACAAATAAGCATCCATAGATTGATTCGCTTGCTTGCGTAAAAACTCGGTCAGGCTAATGTGATGAGGATGCACGCGGTCTATGTTTTGGCGCAAATCTTTGAAATACGCTTTTTGTAAATACATAGGCAAAGCGGCTTGTTTGCTGGTGTCGTGCCGTCTACCAAAAGCTTGCTGTGCAAAACAGTTTTGCTCGATAGGGAAGTCACATGCCAGATGGCGCATTCTTTCTTTAAACAATAAATGCAGGCCATCTTTAGCATCATGTTTGAGCGCCGCAAACTGCGACGGCGGAATGCCTAGGCTATACAAAGCAATCGGCTGTTTAGAGATAAAGCGGAATAAAGCGGTATCAAATATCGGTGCTAAGTAATGATCGAACAAGCTCTTTTGCTCAGCCTGATTGCGTGCAGTGAGGATTTTTTTCATATCGCCGCCCATGATGCGGACGAAGAAATGTGCAAAACCAATAAAGTCACCCAACAGGCCATATTGGTAAGCGTTGTCGCTAAAGTAGTGGTAACGCGGTTTGCCTATTAGCTTGCCGGTGAGTGAACGGCTTTCCCAAAAATTGCTCGCGTCTTCTGACAAATGCGGCCGAATGTGGCGCTGATATCGTTTTAAATTATCACTCTGGTCGGCTTTGCCCAAAAAAGCCAGAACCGCATCGTAATCGGGTAAATGCTTGATGGCTTTTTTCTTCATGTCCAGCATCGCAAGATGCGCCGCGTTTAAATCAACCGCATGCACAGCATTAGGGTCGGCTGCCAGATAGGCCAAAGCGTTGCAGCCACCGGAGGAGATCGTCAAAATATTCGCGCCCGGCTTTAACTGCAATGCATCCAAGTCAGATTTAGGATCTTCCCAAATTTGGGCATACACCAGACGACTAAACCAATGCGCAAATAAGCGATCAGCAATCCCTTTACCGCCAGACGTCGTTGAGTTGATTACTGCCGCGTTGATGAGTGTCTTCGTATTCATGCCAGCCCCTGATTAGTGATGCGGTTTAATCTCGGTCTAACTGTAGAAACGCAAGGTGACAGGCTGGTGACCGTTTGATGAAGAATGTGTGAAATGTATACAAAATGACGACAGAGTGTTGTTTTGACAGCTCAATATCAAGGTGACAGTCACAATAACCAAGTGGAGAATTAAATAATACTGGTAATGGGTATATTTGAGTTGTCCATATAAAGTCTGGACAATAAGCCATTTTCACTAAAAATAATGGGGAGTATATAAAAACGATTGTTTTATATTGATCAATCGACGCGTATTTAAGCAAGGGATTGCTTACTACTTTATTTGTGACCGAGCATCGACGTTTGCCGACGTTTGCGCAGTTGTACTATGCTTTTACCTAAGCGATATCGCCACCAGGCGTTTTTCACAAATTGGTATTCAGCATAGTGAATGACTCTTGGTCCCCAACGGGTTTTAGACACATCTTCACCCACAGACAAATTAAGCCGTTGGATATTTTTGTCCAATGACCAGCGAATAATTTCGACCAGTAAAGTAGTCATCACGCTATATCTGGCGTATGCCAAATCGTAGCCTGAGTAATACAGATATAACTCCTCGCCCATTAAAAATCCCATGCGGATAGCGACGATTTTGCCGTCGATCTCCAGAGAAAAAAGTTGCATTTTGTCTGCAAAAGGTGTTTTTAAAAGACTGGTAATCAATGCCTTATGCAGAGGATTAGAAAAATAATCTGGATGCTCTACCGTCAATTGTGCGCTGGCTCTGCTGCTGTGCAAGTGATAAAAAACCGGCAAATTTTCTGTCAGAGCCTGATGTCCTGTGACGACTTTTAACACCGGCTGAAGTTTGTCTCTCGCTAATGAGTTATAGCAGTGGCGTATTGATTCTTTGATGTTGCGCTTCAACCCGCTGCGGAAACTGTCCCAGTCTTTGCCCAGATCCAAGACGTAGTTGCTGATCTTGCGCTTATCTATTTGCCGCATAGCGCAGCGGTGAGTAAATAGCTGCTCACTGTTCTCATCACTGACAATCATTTGCTGTTCTGTGAATCCAGATAATTGCGGCCGATAAGGTGCGGCTAAGTGCTGAAAAACATCTTTTTCATAGCTAGGCAAAATTAAGGGTGTACGGATTTCTGTCAGATTGGGGTCTGCACCAAACGGCCTTACATAGCGATAGATAGAGAACGCTTTACGTCCTAGATAGCTGATTGCGTATGGCGCAACGGCGACCAGTTGATCTTTATCATAAAAGGCGATGATCGATAATTCGTCGCGACGAAAAACAGTTTGAACAGAAAATATTTGCCACCAGCTGCGGTTCCAGTCATAAGTTTGAAACGGCAGCAAAAAGGGAACAAGTGCTTCTAATGCCCGCCACTCAACAGAGATGGCGTCGAATTCGCTGGTGGTACTTAAAACTTTTATGTGCATCTGATAGCTGGCTAAGTGGTGACAAGAACGACGGATAAATGAGCGTTTGGGTTTGTATATAGCCGCGTATCTGGCTGACTAAATATCTGGGGGTTATGGACGCTCTGCCAGTTTTTTTAAATTATTTAAGCCAGAGTCAAAATCGGGACCAACCATTTTGTCCATCAAAGGAGCGAAGAACTTCATCATCAGGTTGCCCTCGCTAGTGCCTTTCATAGTCCAGCTTACTTTGGTGGATACGACTTGATTACCTGAAGCAGCCGCTGTCACTATTGGCTCGAATAAAAAGTGACCGGTCGATGGTTTGCCCATACCTTCAAAATGTAATTCATAGTCAATCTGCTGGTTAGGTATTACCTGGGTAAATTTCATCCCGCCGTTACCCTGGCTTTTACTTTGCCAGTCCCAAGCAGCATCTTTACCTGCTGCCGGACCAGTAAACGTCATCTGCATGGCGGGATCGCGCTGGTTCCATACTGACCAGTTTTTCCATTCGCGGGTAATAACAACCAAAGGGTATATTTTCTCTATAGGTGCACCGATTACGATGCTGCGCGTTATAGAAAAGTCATTTGGAAGCACCATGACAACAATTAAAATGAGTACGACGATACCGACGATAGCGCCTAGTAAACGTTTTACCCATTTAACGATGTTCATTTTGTGCTTTCAAGCTTGTTATAAGAACGGGTTTTCATTCTGATGACAAAACTGAAAAATGACAAGGATAGTACAAGAAAGATATTTACAAAGGATTACATCTGACACATTTATTTCCTTTTCTTTTAAACTGATACATCTATACTGAAGTACATCTGGACGATACTTTTCTCCAGAAAATATTAAAAAAAGGTCAAAAAAATGGAAGCCAAACAATCTTCTAATCGCATTCATCCATTGCTTGCTACTGCGGCAGTTGCTGTGACGCTGGTATCACTGGTCGGTGTTGCCGCGATGACTGGCTTGTTTCCAAACTCGCAGGGAACGATTGCTCAGACAAATAACGCTGCCATGAGCGCCTCTGCGCCGATGACGGATAGCAATGGCAAACCAATTTATCCTGCCGATGTGTCAAGGCAAAATCAGAATTCTGGTTCTAACCAGGGTTCATATCAAAACCCGAATCAAAACTCCAATGTTGCACGTCAAAGCGAATCAAACGAGCGTAGTTCCAACGTCGCCGCTGTATGCGGACATTGCGGTCGGGTTGAATCCATTATCGCCATCCAGCAACAAGCAAAACCAAGCGGTCTGGGTGTAGCTGCTGGTGCCATTTTGGGCGGCGTGTTAGGTCATCAAGTTGGTAACGGTAATGGCCGTACATTGGCCACCGTAGCTGGTGCAGTCGGTGGCGGTTATGCCGGTAACGAAGTAGAAAAACGCAACAACACCAACACGGTCTATGAAGTGAAAGTCAGAATGGATGACGGTACTGTTCGTACTTTCCCGCAAAACGGTTGGCGTGTTGGTGATCGCGTTAAAGCGGTCAATGGTTCGCTGCAATCGATGGGTTAATTAGAGTTAATTAGATTTAACTTATTTTCAAATACGCTGAATCAGATGTAAAAAGAGGCGATATCGCTTAGTCGATATCGCCTCTTTTTTATTTGTTCCTGATACGTTTGCTACTCTTATTTACCGCACGCGACCAACCGCGACATCCCATTGCTGCATCAATTCACCCGCCTGATCTCTACTCATTTCCGGTAAAAAAGTACGCTCCATTTGCCATAAAGCAGCACACTCTTCCTGATTTTGGTACACCCCTACACCTAGTCCCGCCAAGTACGCTGCGCCTAAGGCCGTCGTTTCGGTCACCTTTGGCCGTACCACTGGAATGCCCAACAAATCTGCCTGAAATTGCAGCAACAAATTGTTCGCCGCTGCGCCGCCATCCACGCGTAACTCGTTGATCGGCGCTACCGCATCGCGGGTCATCGCTTGCAGCAAAACGGTACTTTGGAATGCGATCGATTCTAGCGCTGCGCGAGCAATGTGCGCGACCGTAGTGCCGCGACTCAGACCTAAAATTGCCCCCTTGGCCGAGGGTACCCAATAGGGCGCACCCAAGCCAGTGAACGAGGGTACAAACACCACGCCGCCAGAATCCGGCACGGTGGTCGCCAAATCTTCTACGTCCGTCGAGTGTTGAATCGCCTTTAAACCGTCACGCAACCACTGCACCACTGCGCCGCCGATAAAGACGCTGCCTTCTAATGCGTATTGTGCTCTTGCGTCGGTCTGACAGGCGGCTGTGCTGATCAAACCGTTGTGAGAAGTCGCACATACGGAGCCTGTATGCAGCAACATAAAACAACCGGTGCCGTAGGTGTTTTTTGCCATCCCTGCGCTAAAACACGCTTGTCCAAACAGCGCCGATTGCTGATCACCAGCGATACCAGCAATCGGAACTGGATGATCAAAAATCGTCGCGTCACCAAAACGATGGCTGGATGGATGCACGCTTGGCAGCATTGCCCGTGGAATAGTAAAACAGGCCAATAATTCTTCATCCCACTCGGCACTGTGAATATTCCACAGCATAGTGCGTGCCGCATTGCTGACATCGGTCACATGCAGTTGTTGGCCGCTCAGTTGCCATGCTAACCAGGTGTCGACGGTACCAAACGCCAGCTCTCCGCGTTCCGCTTGCTGACGGGCGTTTGGTACATGGTCCAGAATCCATTTCAGCTTAGTCGCAGAAAAATACGGATCCAGAATTAAGCCGGTTTTTTCCTGTATGCGCTCCGTCCAACCCTGACTACGCAGCTCGTCACAATAGGCCGCAGTGCGCCGGTCTTGCCAGACGATGGCATTAAAAATAGGCTCACCAGTCCGACGATTCCAGACGATGCTGGTCTCCCGCTGATTGGTAATCCCCAGCGCCGCAATTGCCTTACTTGTAATACCTGCCGCACTTGCCGTAGCCAATACTTGCTTACAAGTCGCTAACTGGCTGTGCCAAATCTCCATAGCATCATGTTCCACCCAACCAGGCTGAGGGAAAATCTGCCGGAACTCCTGCTGAGCCGACGCAACAATATTGCCACCTTCATCAAATAAAATACTACGGGAACTGGATGTGCCTTGGTCAAGTGCGAGCAGATAAGTCATGTTGGTATATGGATTTTTTGCTAAAAGATTGCAGTGTAATTCAGACGCGGGATGTAAGCGGAGTTGAGGATGTTGCAATGCGATAAATAAGATGATTTTTTGAAAGGTTATTAATATACTCATAGTGTGTATATTTAATTGTCCATATAATCACTGGACAATACGGCATATTTTATAAAAATTGGGGGGGAGTATATTAAATCACTTGCTCTACAATTGTTCATTGAGGGATCAACGTTGTGTCAGCCAAAGTAGTCATAAGTTGTCGCCAAATTACACTGATAGCTATATCGTTGAAAAAATTATTTGAAAAATTCGTTTCAACAAAACTATCCAGAACTAAACTAGCCGTACTAAAAATACGATACTAACCACCCAAAAAATGTCTCTATGTACACAGGCTGCCTACAACTAAAAATCAGGGACACCAAAGACGATACGCAGGAAATTTCTTTCCCGGCTTTGGTGATGTACCCGACAGAAGTTCCCGCAATTCCAACCAGTTTTGGCCCCTATTCGATTGATCTGAGTATGGATGCGCCCATCGCCAGTGGACGCTTTCCACTTGTCATCGTGTCGCATGGAAATGGCGGTTCGCATTTGTTATACCGCACGATTTGTACGCATCTGGCACAGCATGGTTATATCGTGGCGATGCTGGAACATTACGGCAATAATCGTAACAACAATTCGCTAGAAAACACCTACGAAAATCTGGTCAATCGACCACGCCATGTGCGCATGACGATTGATGAAGTCAGTACCCATTCTGTTTTTAAAGCTAGCGTAAGAGTAGACAATATCGCGGTCATCGGACATTCCATTGGCGCTTATACCGCCTTGGCGGTTGCCGGCGGCGAGCCGTGGTCAAAAGACCGGCGCAAGGTGGAGGTAGTCGTTGATACACGGGTCAAAGCATTGGTGTTACTGGCACCCGCAACGCCTTGGTATCTGATGCACGGATCGCTCAGCGCAGTGAATATACCTATCCTGATGCTGACCGGAGAACACGACCAGTACACACCGCCCTGGCATGCGGATCTGGTGTCAGACGGCGTCGCCGATCGCGCACTGGTAACCAGACGTGAGATCAAAAACGCGGGACACTTCTCTTTTTTAAGTCTGTTTCCGGCGCACATGAACAGCCCGACATTTCATCCATCCACAGACCCAGAAGGCTTTGATCGTGAGGCATTTCATCAGATATTACCGAGTGAAGTGCTGGCTTATCTTGATCGTCATTTAAAAGTGCGTTAAATCTACGCGCTACGTTAAAAGCTAAATCAATGTCAAAAAACGTCTTATTTATTTGCAGTCAAAATCGACTGCGCAGTCCGACTGCAGAACAAGTTTTTGCGAATCATCCTGGCATTGAAACCAGCTCTGCTGGATTGAATCACGATGCAGAAAATCCGGTTACCCCAGAGCTGGTCGAATGGGCTGACTTAATTTTTGTGATGGAAAAAGCGCATCGCAATAAGTTATCAGCAAAATTTAAAAAGCAGCTGTCGAAAGCCAAAGTGATTTGTCTGGATATACCTGACGATTATGAATTTATGGATCCAATGTTGATTCGCTTACTGCATGCCAAAGTGAGCCGTTTTTTGCCTGCGCTTTAAATGACTGATCAGGGCTTATAAACAATTACCCATTGTTGCCTTTAGCCGCATTCAAGCGCCTTACCAAAGACTGATGGATATCTCTGGTATGGCGATTCCAGCGCTTCATCGTTTGATCTATATCGGCTTGCAATTTTTTTGCAGTAGCTTGATCACCTGTGCTGTAGGCCCAAATTGCATATTCTGCCTGTATCTCAAAACTGCCGAAGCGGCTCATTGCCAGCTCAAATTCTGATGTCGCATCCGCGTTGCGGCCAGCTCCGGCGAATGCGCGGGCGAGTAGCAGGCTGACTTGGGCGGGGCGGAAATTATTATCTTTGTTGCGAATATCTTCCAGATGGCTGATCGCTGTAGCATGGCGGCCACTCTCGGTGAGTGCACGGGCGGCGCAGTATTTGATTTCCAGATCGGCAGCAAAAGGTCCTTTCAGGCAGGCTTCGTAATTGGTCGCAGCTTCTTCAGCATTGCCGGCCTCTAATAAGGCCAATGCCAGACGCATTTGGTTTTGTGCGGTTGGGGTGTACTCAAAGGCATTACGTGCTTCGCGCAGTTCTCGGGTCGGATCGAGTGTTTTTGCTGCTACTGCGACTGCTTTTTTTGCACCAAACTCGAGTCGTGAGTTTGGCATGTAGATCGCAAAAAAGTACACGATACTGCCAAGCAGTGGGAAAGAAAAGAGAATTAGCAGCCAGTAGATTTGTTGGCCAGAACGGATCGCATGCACAGCAAAAAACAGCGCGACTAAAACATGTAAACCAATACCAAGAAACGGCATGTTTGCTCCTGTGGGATGAAGAGAATGGGGTGCGTGAAGAAGAAAAATGAGGTAAAAAAATTAAACTTGGAATTGTACCAATGTTCAAATCAGTTCAATTCTTTTTCTAATGCAAGTTGCTCATATCCCGTAATCAAATTCCACTTTGCTAATCCGCGTCTTGTACGAGGAGTACCATTTTTCTTTGCCGATTTTTTGTGCTTGCAAATGATCCGCTTGGGCTTTCCATTGTTTGATCGATTGCAAATCCGCCCAGTATGAAACAGTAATCCCGACCTCTTCGCGGGCGGACTCGACACCTAAAAATCCGGGCTGTTGTGCTGCCAGCGCCAACATATTATCGGCCATGTCGCTATAACCGTCGTCGCCTTCCGTGCGGTTGGAGGTGAAGATCACGGCGTAGTAGGGTGGCTTGGGTGTGTTGGCGATATTGCTCATATTGCTTAGCTCCAGACCTCTCCACCGAAGGTATCGATCTGCGTCATGTATAAGCGCAAATCTAGTTCGTACTGGTGATATTGCGGTTCCATATGCATGCAGAGTTGATAGAAGGCTTTGTTATGGTCTTTTTCTTTGAGATGGGCAAGCTCGTGTACGACGATCATTTTGAGAAACTCTTCTGGCACTTGTTTAAACAGAGTAGCGATGCGAATCTCGTGTTTGGATCTGAGTTTGTTGCCTTGCACGCGTGAGATAAACGTGTGCTGTCCTAGCGCGTGCTGGATGACTTTGATTTTGCTGTCAAAGCAGACTTTACTGATTTGCTCGCCATTGCGCAGAAACGTACTTTTGACATCTTGCACATATTGGTACAAGGCCTTGTCGGTACGAATCTGATGCGCACGGGCGTATTTGTTTTGCAGAACTCCTGCCAATTGCTGGCGCTCGATTAATAGCTTAACTTGATCCTGTATCGGTTGAGGATAAGCTTGTAAATAGTTGAGTTCTTGCTTTTGCATTAGTCGATCACATCAATACAGGCGGTATGATTTATTGAACGTCTAGCAGTTCCACATCAAAAATTAGGTCGGCGAACGGGGGAATACGACCACCAGCACCGCGTGAGCCATAGCCCAAATCTTGCGGAATAATGATGGTGCGTTTGCCGCCGACTTTCATACCCGCCACGCCGAGATCCCAGCCTTTAATGACACGACCAGCGCCCAGAGGGAAACTGAAAGGACTGCTGCCAACCGAGCTGTCAAACATCTGACCGTGTTGCTTGACGGCTTTTGGGTCGTATAGCCAGCCACTGTAATGAACGGTGACAGTGCTGCCACCGAGCGCTTCTTTACCAGTACCGACCACGTTATCGATTTTTTGCAATGTTAAACGTGCTGCTGGCGCAGTCGCGGGTGTGCCCGTGCTGGACTGTGCGAATACCGCAGGTGCTGCTGCGCAGGTCAACGCGGCGCTGATGACGATGGCGAAGTTGATAGCAAATAAGCGAGATGTCATGTCGGAACTTTCTGTCTGGTTTAAATGAGGACGATTTAAAAAAAGGGACTATTTAGATGCAGATGTGGTGATGTCTGGTTTAGCTAGGTTCTGATGTTGATCCTAGTTTGTTACGTAGCTTTGCTTCAAACGCGATATCGAGTTTGCTGGCTTTTTTGGGCGCTTGCTTTTGAACGCTATTCACGAAGGCGACAAAGGCATCAAGCTCTAAAGGTTCGTTCAGTTTTTCTGGCGTGTTGCTTTCATTGGCGAGGGATAAATAGAACCGTCCGTTAGCGGTGCTGACCATGGAATAGGGCGCATTATTGCTGCGGTCTTTTAGTCGCATCACTGCTGTGGCAGCGCGCGTGGAACGTAAGCTTGCCATTATCTGGCTCCGTATTTACGTTGAAATTTGTCCATGGTTCCGTCGTTATCTATCTCTTTATTAATCGCATTAAATTTATCGATGCGACGTTGGTCTATTTTGGCATTGCAGAGCATGTAAAGTTCAATATTGCGCCATTTGATGGCACGTTCGATATCGTCCCAATAGCCTTGTTGCTGCGCGATACTCATACCGTGTTGTTCCGATACGATTCAGTAATCAATCCTGCCGTTGACCAACAGGCGAGGATTGTCTTCGTCTTGGGAGGCAAATTCAATTTTGTATCCTTGTTCTTTCAGTTCCAAGCCAGTGGCGGCATTTTTGTAAGTGCCGATGCTATAGGGTTTGGCGTCTTCAAAAGTTTTTAAATTACGCGATTCGGGCTTTTTGGCATATAAAACCCATGCATCGGAGGTCAGCGGACCCACCCATTTAAATAGCGGTTCGCGCTCTGCCGTCCGGCGAAAGCCAAACAGGCAGGTATTCTTTTCGGTCAGTGCTGCCTGATAACCGCGTGCCAACGAGGTACTGATGAGTATTGGTTTTTCGCCAGCACGGCGCATGATTTCGATGACTCTATCGGTCAACGAGCCTTTGACCTCGTTAGTTTTGGGATCGGTGTGGGTGAACGGTGCGTATTCTTGGATGTAAAGTCGTATGGTTTCTGCATGCGCTTGCTGGGGCAGGCTGATGCTGAAGCTGATCAGTAGGCATGAAACCAGGCTTATAAGCGGACTACATATGCGGGTGCAGTGAATCACATTCGATTTAAACACATGACTTCCTGATCGGGAGGCTGGAGTAGTAGCTGAAATAACAACGCATGTCGCAGCTAAATGACAACGCGGCACTATTAATGACCGCGTCGAACGAGTCTAAACGCTTGCAGGTTTGGGCGCAAGAAGCTCTGTAATACCAGCCCGCGTCAACACGCTAATTTGTGGCAAATTTGCTTCAGACCAACACAGTATGAATAAATATACTCACACTGTGTATATGTTGAGTGTCCATATAATCATTGGATGATAGATGTTTTTTTACAAAAAATTAGGGGAGTATATGATTTTTCCTCTTTGTACTGGTGTCATTTGGCGGCGTCTGATGGAGTGCGTTACAAAATTCTCCTGCCAATGCTGATGTTGACCCCTACTCCAGACCCCAGCACAATTTCAGCAGCGCGAACACAGCGGCGATGCTGGCTTCGTTTTGTCGCTTTTCCAGGCAGACAAAAGTCAGTTCGGTCGATAGGCTGACGGCATCGGCGATGACTAGTCCGTGGGCGTGGGCTTCCCGGATGGCGACGGAGTCACGCAGCAAGCTCAGGCCAACGCCGGACTTGACTAGGTCTAGCATCGAGGGTTCCTGATCGACCAATGCGACTTTGTTGGGCGTGATGTGGTGCTCGGCAAAAACTTTGGTGAGCAGACGGTTGTGGGCCGATTCCGGCGGTGTCCATATCCAGGGCAACTGCGCCAGCGCGGCCCAGTCTTTGCCTGCGACCCTTTTTTTCCAGCCGCTGGGGGCGACAACACGGTAGGTGAAGCTAGTCAGGCTGAGTGTGTGATAACGGGTTTTGCCGTCGTCCGGTGCTTGCCCCAGATAAAAGCCGACGTCCAGTGTGCCAGCGCGCAGTTGCTGCAACATGGAGCCGGACATGCCGTGTTGTAATTTGGTGGAAAGCTGGGGATACGTTTCGACCAACCGCTTGAGGAACACGCCGAGACGGGTGAATTCCGGATCGAGAATGGTGCCAATTGCCAGCTCACCGGACAGGGTGGAATGCAGACTGTCGGCAGCCTGTTTAAATTCTGCCATGCTCGCCAGCACCCGTTCGGCATGCGCCAGCAACTTTGCGCCGTCGTTACTTAACGTCATGCCATTGGCGCTACGGCTGAGTAATTGCAAGCCCAGACTTTGTTGCAAGGATTTGATCTGAAGGCTGACTGCTGGCTGTGTGACATGCAGCCGTTCTGCTGCTCGCGTCAGGTTGCCCTCTTTGGCGACGGTGACGAAGGCTTTGAGTTGAGTGATGTCCACAGTAGCTTCCTCATTATTAGTATTGCTTATATTGCGCTTGATAATAACTCATTGGATTCTCGCATTCCATAGAGTTAGTCTCTATGCACTTTACAGGACGTATGCAAAATCGCCCCAGCTGCGTTGCAGCGCCTAGCCGTACTAAAGTACTGTCGTCGTCGCTACGCCTTGCCGGGACAATTTTGCGTACGTCCTGATTTTCATCATTACCTCAAAGGTTTGCTTATGTCTGCTTTGAATTCTCCGGCCTCCGCTGCCGCTATTACTCCGGTCACGCATTTTATTCACGGCGGTCTGCATCACTCTAGCGGTGAGCGTTGGCAAGACGTGTTTAATCCGGCGACGGGCGCGGTGACTGCCAAGGTGGCACTGGCAACGATGGACGACGTGAACGCTGCCGTTGCTGCTGCCAAAGCGGCGGCACCGGGTTGGGCCGAGACCGCGCCTTTGAAGCGGGCAAGGGTGATGTTTAAGTTTAAGCAATTGCTGGATCAGTACCATACGCAACTTGCCACTTTAATCACGCAAGAGCACGGCAAGGTGCTGTCGGATGCGATGGGTGAAGTGACGCGTGGGATAGAGATCGTGGAATTTGCCTGCGGTATGCCACAACTCTTGAAGACGCAATTCTCCGACAACATCGGCGGCGGTATCGACAACTACAACTTGCGTCAGCCTCTGGGCGTGACTGCCGGGATTACGCCGTTTAACTTCCCTTTCATGGTACCAATGTGGATGGCGCCGCTGGCGATTGCGACTGGCAATACCTTTATTTTAAAGCCGTCGGAACGCGACCCGTCCTGTTCTTTGTTGATCGCCGATTTACTCAAGCAAGCGGGTTTGCCGGAT
This sequence comes from Undibacterium sp. RTI2.2, assembly GCF_035018705.1. Classification (NCBI taxonomy): domain Bacteria; kingdom Pseudomonadati; phylum Pseudomonadota; class Betaproteobacteria; order Burkholderiales; family Oxalobacteraceae; genus Undibacterium; species Undibacterium sp. RTI2.2. The sequence goes on from NZ_JASJXN010000018.1 coordinate 42,921, forward strand.
GGTGTTTTCAACGTACTGCAGGGAGACAAACTGGCGGTTGATGGCTTGTTGCAGCATCCCGATGTGTCGGCCATTTCCTTCGTCGGATCGACCCCGATTGCAGAATATATTTATAGCGAAGGCACGCGTATGGGTAAGCGGGTGCAAGCGCTGGGCGGGGCAAAAAATCATTTGGTTGTCATGCCGGACGCGAACCTCGATCAGGCGGTAGACGCCTTGATGGGCGCGGCTTATGGCTCGGCCGGTGAACGCTGCATGGCGATTTCTGTCGCGGTCGCCGTGGGTGACGTGGCGGACAAACTGGTTGATGCTTTAGTCCCGCGTGTGAAGGCACTGATCGTCAAAAACGGCATGGAAGCCGATGCGGAAATGGGACCGGTCGTGACGGCAATCCATAAGGCAAAAATTGAAGGCTATATTGCTGATGGTATCGCCGAAGGGGCAACGATGTTGGTCGACGGTCGCGGCCTGACGGTGCCGGGACATGAAGGTGGTTTCTTCCTCGGCGGCACGCTGTTTGATCATGTCAAAGAGGGCATGAAAATTCATCGTGAAGAGATTTTTGGACCCGTGTTGTGCGTGGTGCGGGTACCGGATTTTGCCAGCGCTGTTGAGCTGATTAACCGTCACGAGTTTGGCAACGGCGTGTCGCTGTTCACTTCGGACGGCAACACGGCGCGTGAATTTTCACGCAGGATTCAGGTGGGGATGGTGGGCATTAACGTACCGATTCCAGTGCCGATGGCGTGGCATTCTTTTGGTGGCTGGAAGCGCTCGTTGTTTGGCGATCAGCATGCCTATGGCGAAGAAGGTATCCGCTTCTATACTCGCTACAAATCGATCATGCAGCGCTGGGCTGACAGCATAGCCAAAGGGGCAGAATTTACTATGCCGGTAGCAAAATAAAAGGGAAGTTCAATAAACCACATAATCGGGCGCATCGCGTTGTTGCAAAGCCTCGCATTACAGAAGTATTGCTACGTTTTGCGCCTAGCGCTGCATCCCGATTAAATGGTTTTCGAACTTCTTAGATTGATTTTTTAGGGAGTATCACTATTAAAATCCTAATCGTCTAGAGAATCATTGGACAATAGGCTATGTGATATTGATACTCTTCACCAGTATATAAAAATAAGAGTGACGCAAGGAGACTGGCGTGAGTTTTAAACTACAAGCGATTTTCCCCCATCCAATCATTCAGGGGCCGATGGCGGGCGGTGCTTCTACTCCTGATCTGGTAGCAGCCGTATCCAATGCTGGGGGCTTGGGTTCGTTGGCGGGCGGCATGTTGTCACCCGTGGCGATTATCGAGCATGCCGAGCTGATACGGCAACGAACCGACCGACCTTTCGCCATCAATTTGTTTGTGCAAGACACGCCGACGCCATCGGAGCAAGAGATCGCCTGCGCCAGCGAGTTGTTAAAGCCGATCTGGTCTGAATTTGGCTGGGACAAACTGCCCCTGCCGGCGCGTTGGTGCGAAGATTTTGAAGCGCAATTGCAAGCCTTGATTATTGCGCGTCCTGCGGTGGCTAGTTTTACTTTTGATATTTTGCAGCCCTCGCATCTGCTTCGTTTGCATGAAGCGGGGATTGCCGTGATTGGTACCGCAACCAATGTGCAAGAAGCGCTGGCCTGGCAAAGCTTGGGTGCCGATGCGGTTTGCTTGTCTGGAACAGAGGCCGGCGGCCATCGCGGTACTTTCATCGGCGCGCAGGAAGATGCCACGCTGACCACCATGGAATTACTTGTGCAAGCGAAGCCGCACTTGCAAATACCTATCATCGTGGCCGGAAATGTAATGGCCGGTGCTGATATCGCTGCTGCCTTAACCACTGGGGCAAATGCAGTACAGATGGGAACTGCTTTTTTGGTTACGCATGAGTCTGGGATTCATCCTGCGTATAAACAGAAACTGCTGGAGGTTGGCAAAAGTACGACTGTAAGCACGAGCGTAAACACTAGCTCAAACAAAAAGGCAGATGCCACCCGCCAGACCCGCGCTTTTACAGGGCGGATGGCACGCGGTCTGGATAACCGTTTTATGCAAATCATGCAGGATGTCGCCGCGCAAGTACCTGCATATCCTGTACAAAATGCACTGACTGCCAGCATCCGAGCGCATGCGGGCAAGACCAACGATACCGGCCTGATGTCGCTATGGGCGGGCCAAGGCGTTCACCGGGCGCGCGGTATGCCTGCGGCGGAGTTAATGCGTGTCTTGTTGGAAGAACTGCATGCGGAAATGAATACAAAAATGCTTGCCGCAATGCCTGCGCGAGTAATGGGTGGAACCGGCTGATCTCCACCAGCGCCATCTACAAAATAAACCACTTTAAGCCAGATCACCTTACATCAGAAAACACCACTTACTTTATGGACTCAGCAGGCACATACGACTACATCATTATCGGCGCAGGTTCGGCAGGTTGCGTGCTGGCCAATCGTTTATCACGTGATCAAAACAAAGAAGTGCTGCTGTTGGAGGCCGGTGGTAAAGACGATTACATCTGGATTCATATTCCGGTCGGCTACCTTTACTGCATCAACAATCCACGCACTGACTGGATGTTTCGCACCGAGGCCGAGCCTGGCTTGAATGGTCGCAGCTTGATTTATCCCCGCGGTAAAGTGTTGGGTGGTTGCTCATCGATTAACGGCATGATTTATATGCGCGGGCAAGAGCAGGATTATCAGCGCTGGTCGGAGCTTAGCGGCGATGCGAGTTGGCGCTGGGAACATGTCTTGCCCCTATTTAAACAAAGCGAAGACCATTACGGTGGTGCGACTGCGATGCACGGAGCCGGTGGCGAGTGGCGGGTAGAAAAGCAAAGGTTGTCCTGGGAAATTCTGGATGCCTTCCGCGAGGCGGCGTCGCAAGTCGGGATTCCTAAGTCAGACGATTTTAATCGTGGCGACAACGACGGCTGCGGTTACTTTGATGTGAATCAAAAGCGCGGCGTGCGCTGGAATGCGTCTAAGGCGTTTTTGAAGCCTGCATCTGGACGCGGTAATCTGACCATCATGACTGGTTGCCAGGTAAAGCGCTTGAAGATCACCACAACCGAAAATGGTAAGGTTTGTACTGGCGTCGAATTCGTCGGTGGCGGTAAAGAGTGGTCGGCAGAATCCACCCGTGAGACGATTTTATCGGCGGGCGCAATTGGTTCGCCCGCAATCTTGCAGCAGTCCGGCATCGGCAATGCGGCGCATTTACAACAAGTCGGCGTGACGGTCGTGCATGACTTGCCGGGTGTGGGAGAAAACTTGCAGGATCATTTACAGATTCGGTCCGCCTTTAAAATCAGCGGCGCAAAAACCCTGAATATGATGGCCAATAGTTGGCTAGGTAAGACGAGCATAGGATTGGAATATCTGTTGAAGCAAAGCGGACCGATGTCGATGGCGCCATCGCAGCTGGGCGCTTTTACCCGCTCAGATGACACTCAGCTCAGCCCGAATCTGCAATATCATGTGCAACCATTGACGCTGGAAAAATTTGGCGATCCTCTGCATTCATTTCCAGCTTTTACCGCCAGCGTCTGTAACTTGCGCCCTACTTCGCGCGGCCATGTGCGGATAGCCAGTGCTGATCCGCTGGTTGCACCTAAAATTACACCCAATTATTTGAGTACGCCGGAAGACAGAAAGATTGCGGCTGACTCACTCACGTTGACCCGCAAAATTGTCGCTGCGCCTGCATTGCAAAAATACCTGCCAGAAGAAATGAAGCCGGGTGCTCAGTTCCGTACTGAGGAAGAACTCGCCAGTGCAGCGGGTGACATCGGCACCACGATTTTTCATCCTGTGGGGACTTGTAAAATGGGACGCGAGGACGATAATAATGCGGTAGTAGATAGTGAGCTACGAGTGTTCGGCGTGCGCGGTCTGCGGGTAGTGGATGCGTCTATTATGCCGACGATTACTTCTGGCAATACCAACTCGCCGACTATGATGATTGCGGAAAAAGCGGCGGCGATGATCGTTGCGGAGCATGCTAAAAAGAGTTCGTAGTTAGCATTAAATAGCGTCGTGTTTTAGACACTTTTTTAACCAGTTTATGTGTTTTAATGTTTGGCGCTGTTGTTAAAATTCACCGCGGTTACTACGTATAGTAGTTATACCGTATTGTTGAAATCTTACAGCGATGTGTACTATCCAAAAACAATAAAAATGCCCTCTGGAACCAATTCATATAATAGCCGGAAGGGATGTCACGCAAAAGTTCGTAACGAAACTACGCAGGCAACAAGGAGACCAGATGACTAATGTCATCCTAGAGACAAAGCACTTGACCAAAGAGTTCAAGGGATTTACCGCCGTGAGTGATGTAAACCTGCAAGTGCAGCGTGGACACATTCATGCATTGATCGGCCCCAACGGTGCTGGCAAGACAACCTGTTTTAACTTATTGACCAAATTTCTGGTGCCGACATCGGGTCAGATCTTGTTCAACGGTCGTGACATCACCTCCGCTAGACCGGCGCAAATTGCGCGTCAGGGCATTATTCGCTCATTCCAGATTTCTGCTGTCTTCCCGCACTTAAGCGTGATGGAAAACGTGCGCATTGGTTTGCAGCGCAATCTTGGGACGTCCTTTCATTTTTGGAAAAGCGGCGGCAGTTTGTCACGTTTGAACGATAAGGCAATGGAGTTGCTGGCGCAGGTCGATCTGACCGAATTTGCCGATACGATTACGGTGGATTTGCCATACGGTCGTAAGCGCGCGCTGGAGATCGCGACTACCTTGGCGATGGAACCGGAAATGATGCTGCTGGACGAGCCGACTCAAGGTATGGGACATGAAGACGTGCATCGTGTCACCGAGCTCATCAAAAAAGTTTCTGCCGGTCGCACCATTCTGATGGTGGAACACAACATGAGTGTCGTATCCGGTATCTGTGACAAAATTTCTGTTCTTCAGCGCGGTGCGATGTTGGCAGAAGGTAGTTACGACGAAGTATCAAAAAATCCAAAAGTGATGGAAGCGTATATGGGTAGTAGTGCGGGTAGCACCGCGGGCAGCACTGCTGGCGAACTGGAAGGAGCGCACGCATGACGACCGCTACTGCAACTACTGCTGCGTCTTCCAAGACAAGCAATCCCGCAATCACACCGGCACTGCAAATCAGCAATTTACAAGCTTGGTATGGCGAGTCACATATTCTGCATGATGTGAACTTGGTCGTAAATCCGGGTGAGGTCGTTACCTTGTTAGGTCGCAATGGCGCAGGCCGTACGACGACAATGCGCGCAATCATGGGCCTGACCGGCGCACGCAAAGGCTCGATCAAAATCAATGGCGTTGAAGCGATTCATTTACCAATTTATAAAGTAGCGCATCTGGGCGTTGGTTATTGTCCGGAAGAGCGGGGGATTTTTTCTTCGTTATCCACTGAAGAGAACCTGATGCTGCCGCCTTCCGTGTCGAGCAAAGACCAGGGGATGTCGATTGCCGAGATTTATGAGATGTTCCCTAATCTGGCGGAGCGTAAAACCAGTCAGGGTACGCGCTTGTCTGGTGGTGAACAACAGATGCTGGCAGTTGCACGTATCTTGCGCACGGGCGCACGCCTGCTGTTGCTGGATGAGATTTCTGAAGGTTTGGCACCTGTGATTGTGCAAGCCTTGGCTCGTATGATTACAACGCTGAAGGCGAAGGGTTATACGATTGTCATGGTTGAACAGAACTTCCGCTTTGCCGCGCCGCTCGCAGATCGTTTTTATGTGATGGAGCATGGACAGATTGTCGAGACATTTGCCGCCTCAGAGCTGAAAGAGAAGATGTCAGTCTTAAACGAATTGCTGGGTGTGTAAATTTTAATCTGTGTTTTAAGTTGTATTTTTGGTGATGTGGTAGTGATTTTGCTGGTAGTTGTTAGTGCTCGAAAATGGATACTGTCGGATTCAAATATTCGGGTATAAATTTAAAAAAAATGATTGGTGAAGACACATGAAAACAAAATTCAAAATAGCAGCACTGGCAGTTTCTGCGGCAATGGCAAGTCTGTCAGGTACCGCGTCTGCCCAGATTTCTGGTGATACAGTCAAGATTGGTTTTATTACGGACTTATCGGGTTTGTATTCTGATATCGACGGCCCAGGCGGTGTAGAAGCGATCAAGATGGCGATTGCTGATTTCGGCGGTACCGTATTAGGTAAAAAGATTGAGCTGGTCACCGCTGATCACCAAAACAAAGCCGATATCGCAGCGAGCAAAGCACGTGAATGGTTTGACCGTGATGGCGTCGACATGCTGATCGCAGGTACTAACTCTGGCACTAATTTGGCGATGTCGAAAGTCGCACTGGAAAAGAAAAAACCTTTGATCTCCATCGGCGGCGGCACAGCTCGTCTGACCAATGAAGAATGCACGCCGTACACGATTCACTATGCGTATGACACCGTCGCGCTGGCCAAAGGTACGGGCTCTGCGGTGGTTAAACAGGGTGGTAAAAGCTGGTTCTTCCTGACCGCTGATTACGCCTTCGGTGCATCGCTGGAAGGTGATACCACTGCCGTGGTCAAAGCCAGCGGCGGCACTGTGGTTGGTGCGGTTCGTCATCCTTTGTCGGCATCGGATTTCTCTTCTTTTTTATTGCAAGCACAGGCGTCTAAAGCCCAAATTCTGGGCTTAGCAAATGCCGGTGGCGATACGATCAATGCGATTAAAGCTGCGAACGAGTTTGGTATTACTAAAACGATGAAATTGGCTGGTCTGCTGATGTTTATCAATGATGTCCATTCGCTGACATTGAAGGCAACGCAAGGCATGTATCTGACGGATAGCTGGTACTGGGATTCAAACGAAGAGACTCGTACTTGGGCGCGTCGTTATTTTGGCAAAATGAAAAAAATGCCTTCCAGTCTACAAGCAGCTGATTATTCCGCCACGATCCAATATCTGAACGCGGTAAAAGCGGCGGGCTCGGACGATACTGACAAAGTATTGGCCAAAATGCGTGCGACTAAGATTAACGATATGTACGCTAAAAACGGATCGATCCGCGGTGATGGCAGCATGATTCATGACATGTATCTGATGCAGGTAAAAGCGCAGGCTGATTCCAAGTATCCATGGGATTACTACAAAGTGGTGCAGACAATCCCTGGTGACCAGGCATTTACGACCAAAGCAGAAAGTAAGTGCACTGCCTGGAAATAAGTTTGAAATAAACAATAATCAGCTTCAATCGTGAGGCGCTGACTGACTAGTCAGCGCTTCTTACCGATTTCACTCTTGCCCTTTTGGGCATCTTTTTCTGAATGCCATGGAAATATTTGGTATACCGCTGCAAGCGATGCTGAGCCAACTGTTGCTGGGATTGGTGAATGGTTCTTTTTACGCCATGTTGTCACTCGGTCTGGCCGTGATTTTTGGTCTGTTAAACGTGATCAATTTTGCTCACGGGGCTTTGTACATGATGGGTGCTTTTCTGGCCTGGATGGGCATGAATTACTTCGGGATTAATTACTGGGTCATGCTGATTGTCGCCCCTTTGTTAGTTGGCCTGTTTGGTGTCGTGATCGAAAAAACGATGTTGCGCTGGTTATACAAGTTAGATCATCTGTATGGCCTGCTGTTGACCTTTGGCCTGACCCTGTTGCTGGAAGGTTTGTTCCGCTCGTTTTATGGCGTGTCTGGTCAGCCGTATTCTGTTCCTGATGCGCTGGCAGGAGCGACTGATCTGGGTTTTATGATTTTGCCGAATTATCGCGCCTGGGTGGTGTTGGCGTCGCTAGTCGTCTGTTTCGCTACCTGGTTTGTGATTGAAAAAACCAAGTTAGGTGCTTACCTGCGTGCTGGTACCGAGAACCCGAAACTGGTTGAGGCCTTTGGCGTAAATGTACCGTTGATGGTCACTTTGACTTACGGCTTCGGCGTAGCACTGGCTGCCTTTGCTGGCGTACTGGCAGCACCTGTGATTCAGGTTTCACCCTTGATGGGATCGAATCTGATTATCACTGTGTTTGCCGTTGTCGTGATTGGTGGCATGGGCTCGATCCTGGGTTCTATTCTCACTGGTCTGGGCTTGGGTGTGATCGAAGGTTTGACCCGCGTGTTTTATCCCGAACTGTCTGCCACCGTGGTGTTTATCGTGATGGCGATTGTGCTGATGATCCGGCCTGCCGGTTTGTTCGGCAAAGAGAAATGATTGAGGAGCTAAACGCATAATGAATAAAAAAATTGGCTACAGTTTGGCTTTTGTACTTTTGCTGGCCGCACCCTTTGTCGTCTACCCCGTGTTCTTGATGAAGTTATTGTGCTTCGCCTTGTTTGCCTGTGCGTTCAATTTATTGATCGGATTCACGGGTTTGCTCTCGTTCGGTCACGCGGCCTTTTTCGGTGGCGCAGGGTATATGGCGGGCTGGCTGTTAAAGATTGCTGGATTGCCGGTCGAGGCGGGTTTGCTATTGGCGACAGCGGGTGCGGCTCTGATCGGTTTGGTGATGGGCAGTCTGGCGATTCGCCGGCAGGGTATTTACTTCACGATGATTACATTGGCGCTGGCGCAGATGTTGTACTTCGTCTTCTTACAAGCCAAGTTCACCGGTGGCGAGGATGGCTTGCAAGGCGTACCGCGCGGACAGCTATTAGGCTTTATTGATTTGAGTTCTGACCTCAGACTGTATTACCTCGTACTGGCGATTGCTATTGGCGGCTTTGTCATCATCGTGCGCACGATCAGCTCGCCGTTTGGGCAGGTGTTGAAAGCCGTAAAAGAGAACGAGCCACGCGCGGTGTCGCTGGGTTTCGACGTCGATAAATACAAGTTGCTGGCATTTGTCCTCTCCGCCGCATTGTCTGGACTGGCAGGCGCGACAAATACGCTGGTACAGGGTTTTGAGACGCTGACGGACGTACATTGGACTATGTCGGGCTTGGTCGTATTAATGACGCTGGTGGGCGGTTTAGGCACCTTGGTGGGCCCTATCGTCGGCGCAGTGATCATCATCGCTTTAGAAAACAAGTTAGGCGACCTCGGTGAGTGGCTGGCAAATGCGACTACGATAGAATGGTTTCGCTCTATCGGCGATTCGGTCACGATTGTCACTGGCTTGATCTTCATCATTTGCGTGCTAGCATTCCGGCGCGGTATCGTCGGAGAACTGGGAGCATGGCTGGCGCGCTCGGGTAAGGCGAAAGTCAGTTAAATTAAGTTGAGTTGAGTGCGGAATAGCCGAAAGAAAAAGCCCCGATGATATACGGGGCTTTTTTTGTGCCGATCCTAAGCTGATATTCACATACTCCCCCGTTATTTTTTATAATATGCCGTACTGTCTAGGATATATATGGACACTTAATATATACATAGTGAGAGTATGTATTAAGTGTGTAGCTACGATATGACTAGTCCGGGGTTCAGATACTCGGACAAATGGGGATTTGAAATTCAAGCTTTGCTAAAGTAGCAGCGCGCTTTGTCTGATAAGTTTAAGATGCCAAGTCTCTAAAAAAGAAATTCCTTATGCCACATCCCACCCCCTTAGCCAGTTTTACCGCAGGCGCACGCGACACCATTCCAATGCTGTTGGGCGCTGCGCCATTTGGTATGATTTTTGGTGCGTTGGTCGCTACTGCGCAGATGCATGCATGGCAAGGGCAGTTGATGTCGCTTGCTGTGTTTGCAGGGTCGAGTCAGTTTATTGCGGTCGGTTTGATCGCCAGCCATACTGGTTTTCTGGTGATCTGGCTCGCGACTTTTATCGTCAACTTGCGGCATATGTTGTACGCTGCAACTTTGTTGCCGCATGTACGTCATCTGTCGAAAGGCTGGCGCTGGTTATTGGGATGTTTGCTGACGGATGAAACCTTCGCCGTGGTGGATCGCTATTACCGGGAACATCCGAATACGCAATTGGGGCATTGGTACTTTCTGGGTTCGGGTTTGGCGATGTATGGTAATTGGCAGTGCTGGACTTTGGTGGGCTTGTTGTTTGGAGCGATTTTCCCGCAATTGCAAACCTTGGGTCTGGACTTTGCGATGGTGGCGACTTTTATTGCGATTATTGTTCCGCAGCTAGTTCGCTTGCCGCATTTTGTTGCGGCGCTTGCTGCTGGTACTGCGGCTTATCTGCTGCAAGATTTGCCGTACAAGTTGGGCCTGCTGGTGGCCATTGCGGTGGGCGTTAGCATTGGTTTGCTAGCGTCCCACTGGTCGGCTAACAAGACCGGCAATAAAAATACCAGCGCGGAGAAGGTATGAATATCACCTTGATTATTATCGGTATGGCGGTGATTACTTGCCTGATTAAAGCGATTATTTTTGTGATGGGGGACAGGGTGGTATTTTCTCCATTGCTAAAAAAAGCCTTGGGCTTTGTCCCCGTCACTGTTCTCACAGCGATTATTGTCCCGATGGTTTTGTCGCCACATGGGCAGGGTTTGGAATTAAATTGGCGTAATCCACAACTGATCGGCGCGCTTGCTGCCATCGTCGTTTGTGTAGCAACGCGCCGCCAGTTACCGACGATTTTTATCGGTTTGCTGGTGTTTTTTGGCTGGCAGTTGGCTGGTAGTTTCTAGGGAATTTCTAACACTCTGTTCAGTAATAATATGGTCAGCGGTTTCAAAACGATGTCCCAATGAGTACATCGTTTTGCACCGTCTTAAGTTCCTATAAAGCGGCGGCGTAAATTGCCCGCGCATCTTCCCGTGATACTTCTCTTGGATTATTCCCCAATAGCCGCGTCTGCAACATCGCGTCGCTGGCCAGTTGATCCAGATCCTTCTCAGTGACGCCGACTTGTCTGAGTTGGGTTTCGATCCCGACCCGGTTGGCGAGTGCCTCCATGGCGGCGATCAAGGCATTGCTGCGGGCTTCTTCACTACCTTGTGCAGTTGGTGCGATGATGCTGGCGAGTTCTGCATATTGCCCTGCAGCGGTCGGTGCATTAAAGCGTAAGACGTGCGGCAGTACCAGCGAATTGGATAATCCATGCGGTACATGAAAGATGCCGCCAATCGGGTAGGCCAGTGCATGTACTGCTGCGCACGGCGCGTTCGCAAAGCATTGTCCCGCCAGCATCGCGCCTAGCAACATGGCTTGTCTGGCCGCGAGATTGCTGCCATTGGTGCAGGCTTCGTCAATATTCGTCCAGAGCAAACTTAAAGCCTGGCGCGCTAGCATATCGGACAAGGCATTTTTCTTGTGCTTGGTGGTATAGGCTTCGATCGCGTGCACCATCGCGTCAATTCCGGTGGCCGCTGTGATTTTTGGTGGTAGGCCAACGGTGAGCTCAGCGTCAAGGATAGCGATGTCGGCATATAACTGTGGCGACACCACACCCATTTTGGTCGTTGCGCCTGTGGTGACGATAGAGATTGGCGTGACTTCGGATCCTGTCCCTGCAGTGGTTGGTATCAATATTAGAGGCAGGCGTTTGCCTCTGACATTGCCGATGCCGTACATGCTGCTTAGCGGTTGATCACTGCCTGATAAAACCGCGATCAGTTTTGCGACATCCATTGAACTACCGCCACCAAAACCGACCACCAGCTCTATCTCTTGTTGTTTTGCATTGGCTACCGCCTGGTGCACTATGGCTTCTGGCGGATCGGCAATGACATCCGAGAAAACGCTGACATGGCATTGGTGCTGTTCTAGGTTCGCTATTGCCGGAGCAATCAGACCCGTCTTAAGAAAACCAGCATCTGTGACAATGAGCACTCGTTTTATCTCTGGATAATGCTGTTTGACGATATCGCCTAATTGTTTAGCCGCACCAATCTGGCTGATGATGTAGGGTACGGTACGAAAATCAAAATTATTCATGTTCTGGCTCTCCTTGTAATCCTTATTGTAGCAAGTCTTGCTATGCTGTCAGGCTGAATAGATTTCAACGTTATAAGCTCTGCGTCGGGATTTGCCGGGCGCTAAATCTAAGTGTAACAGTTTGATTTTCGCTTTTATGAGCGATTGTTGTCCTTGCTGATTTGCTTCACTTTTCCCATAAAATTAATAACATGACAGACATATTCATACTTGCTTGCGCCGCTTATTTTGCTGGTTTAGTTGATGCGGTAGTAGGCGGTGGTGGTTTGATACAAGTACCAGCCTTATTTTCAGTGATGCCAAATGTTGCGCCGGCAACCTTGTTGGGGACCAATAAATTAGCAGGTATTTGGGGAACGACAGTCGCGGCGAGAAATTATGCGAAAGCGGTGAAGGTGCGTTGGGCTATGGTTTTACCTGCGGCGTTCACAGCTTTTTTTCTGGCATTTTTGGGCGCTTTTACTGTTACTCACATACCGCCCACTTATTTACGTAAAGCCTTACCGTTTATTTTGATCGCCGTCGCGGTTTACACATTTAAGAAAAAAGACTTCGGCAGCAACCATGCTCCCACTTTTGCGCATAACAAAGAACTTTGGATGGCAATGTTAGTCGGTGGCGGTATCGGGTTTTATGATGGTTTTTTCGGTCCTGGTACCGGTAGCTTTTTAATGTTTTTATTCGTCCGTTTTTTTGGATACGACTTCTTGAGCGCATCTGCAGTCGCCAAAATTATTAATGTTGCGTGCAATGCGGCAGCTCTGTTGTGGTTTGGTTACAGCGGACACGTTATTTGGCAGACAGGGTTAGCCATGGCGGTTTGCGGAGTGTTAGGATCATTGTCGGGTAGCCGGATGGCAATCAAATATGGCAGTGGTTTCGTCCGGAAAGTGTTTTTGGTCGTAGTTTTGGTGCTGATTTGCAAAACCACTTACGACGGCTTTATCAAGTAGCGGTAATTTTGAGGTTCAGCATATGTTTTGATGCATATGTCCGAAAGTAACGTAGCCAATTAAATAATACTAAATTTGTTTCACGTGAAACAGAACAAAAAAAGGGACGGACGTGGCATATCAAGTTATAGCGATATTTCAGCGAACAGATTTAGGTAGAGCAGAAATTCGTGACAAAAGACATGGATTGACGCAGAGCGAACGCCTGGTGTTAATCATTGTCGACGGCGTTAGTTCGTATGCGCAGCTGCGTGTAAAGCTAAAGAGTCTTGTAAAGGAGCGTTTTGACCGTGCCTTGCGTAGCCTGTCTGATAAGGGCTTGCTGTATGAAGTAATGTTTCCGTTGGATAATCAGGTTCCTGATTTTGTCGAAGCTGATGCAATGGATCGTTTCTTGCGCCAGGAGGATTCTGATCCTGTCTCCTTATTGGCATTTCAGCCTGAAGAGGAGTTGAGTGATAGCGTATTGCGTGCGAATGGTTTGATTAATGGTGATGTGGTCGATGATGTTGAGGAGGCTGAGCCTGTTATTCCTGTGGATCCTTATCCTAGTTTGATTCTCAATACGATCGATCGCTTGGAAGAACCTGTTATTTATACTAAAGATAAAGTAGTTAAGATAATTGATGTACCTGTGATAAAAGAAAACATGCAGGTTGATTTCTATTTGCCTTTATTGCCACCTGAAGGGATGAGTCCAGTGCTCGCTACGAACCAAGTAGTGAAATCTGTTGATTTGGTTACTCCATCAGCGACGCCAGTAACTTTGACTGCGGTTGCATCATCAAATAAGCCAGTTTTGAAATTTGAATCTGAGCTAGGCATAAAGCCTAATATTTTATTAAAGAATTTAGATGCGTCACAGTCTGAAGTGAAAAATCGGACGAAAGTAATCCAAAAGTTCCCTGAGCCAAAGCCGACCAAGACGTCTAGGATAAAGAAGAAAAAGTCCTTGGCGGACTATCTGGATTCTCGATATTCTTTAGCTTTGCTGATTTTAGGGGTTATTTTGGCTATTGTTCCCGTATTGATTAAATTTCTTAGTTAAGCTTTCGGTGTTTTGCGCGTATAAGTTTCACGCGTGAGACGACGTGTTTCACGTGAAACATCCTAATATTGGCTATTGAAATTATCCTGTAGCACAGTTTTTCATCAAAAACCCTCTATAATCGTGCCTCTCCAAGAAATCCAAAAGTAGAAATATCCTATGTTTTATCCTAAAGAATTCGATGTGATCGTAGTTGGCGGCGGCCATGCTGGTACTGAGGCCGCACTTGCCTCCGCGCGCATGGGGCAGAAAACGCTTTTGCTTTCGCATAATATTGAAACGCTCGGCCAGATGTCGTGTAATCCTTCAATAGGTGGCATAGGAAAAGGACACTTGGTCAAGGAAGTGGATGCCATGGGCGGCGCGATGGCGATTGCCACCGATGAGGCTGGTATCCAATTCCGCATTCTAAATTCGTCCAAAGGTCCGGCAGTACGCGCGACCAGAGCGCAAGCTGACCGTATTTTGTACAAGCAAGCGATCCGCAGCCGCCTGGAAAATCAGCCTAACCTCTGGCTGTTTCAGCAAGCAGTAGATGACTTAATGGTAGAGGGCGACCGTGTCGTTGGTGCCGTAACACAGGTTGGTATTCAGTTTCGTAGCCGGTCTGTTGTGTTGACCGCAGGTACTTTCCTTGATGGGAAGATCCACGTTGGCCTGAATAATTATTCGGCAGGACGTGCCGGTGATCCTCCTGCGATCTCTTTATCGACCCGCTTAAAAGAACTCGCCTTGCCGCAAGGTCGTTTGAAAACTGGTACGCCGCCGCGTATCGATGGTCGCAGTATTAATTTCTCAGTGATGCAAGAACAGCCAGGTGATCTTAATCCTATTCCCGTTTTTTCCGTAATGGGAAATGGCGGCATGCATCCACGTCAAATGCCGTGCTGGATTACCCATACCAACGAACGCACTCACGATATTATTCGTGCCGGACTTGATCGTAGTCCTATGTATACCGGCGTGATTGAAGGAGTCGGTCCGCGCTATTGCCCCTCGATTGAAGACAAGATCCATCGTTTTGCCAGCAAAGAATCACACCAGATTTTTTTGGAGCCAGAAGGTCTGACTACCAATGAATATTATCCGAACGGAATTTCTACCAGTTTGCCTTTTGACGTGCAGCTAGATTTGGTGCGTTCTATGCGAGGTATGGAGGACGCTTATATCCTGCGTCCAGGTTATGCGATTGAATACGATTATTTCGACCCGCGAGGATTAAAAACCTCCCTAGAGACACGTTCAATTAAGGGCTTGTTTTTTGCCGGACAAATTAACGGCACTACCGGTTACGAAGAAGCGGCAGCGCAAGGTATGTTGGCGGGATTGAACGCGGCATTGTTGACCCAAGGCCGTGATGCCTGGGTGCCGCGTCGTGATGAAGCCTATCTCGGTGTCTTGGTCGATGATCTGATTACCAAGGGTGTGCAAGAACCTTACCGCATGTTCACTAGCCGTGCCGAATTCCGCCTGAGTTTGCGTGAAGATAATGCCGATATGCGTCTGACCGAAATCGGTCGTCAGCTTGGTTGCGTTAGCGATGCGCAATGGGCAATGTTCGAGCAAAAGCGTGAGGCTGTTTCACGTGAAATGGAAAGACTGCGTTCGACCTGGGTGAATCCACGTATTTTGGCGGACGTTGAGGCCGAGCGTATTGTGGGTAAAGCCTTGGAGCGTGAATATTCTCTGGCCGATTTATTGCGCCGCCCACATGTGACGTATGAATCTTTGATGACCATGCAAGGTGCTGATGGTCAACAACTTGCTGGGCCTGGTGTGCAAGACGACGCGGTAAAAGAGCAGGTCGAAATCCAGGTCAAATATTCTGGCTATATTGACAGGCAGGCTAAAGAAGTTGAGCGCCATGCGTATTTTGAAAATCTCAAAATGCCAGACGACTTCGATTATTTAGAAGTCAACGGTCTGTCGGTAGAAGTGAAGCAAAAGCTGAATAAGCATCGGCCAGAAACCCTAGGGCAGTGCGGTCGTGTTTCTGGCGTGACACCAGCGGCGATTTCCTTGCTACTGGTGCATATGAAAAAACGTGGTTTTAAAGAGTTTACTGCTGCGCCCGAATTAGCTGTTGCGGTAGAAACAGGTGATGGCGAATGAGCGGGTTTGATGCAGCAAGCTTGCGCGCTAGTTTGGCTGAGGGAATAAAGGCTTTGCCCTTGTCACTGGACGATGCACAGATCGATCAGATGATTGCTTATCTGGCATTGTTATCGAAGTGGAATTCGGTCTATAACTTGACGTCGATTCGCGACCCTAAAGAAATGGTAAAGCAGCATGTGCTGGATTCCTTGTCAGCTGCACCTGCTTTTAAAGACGCCAAAAATGTCCTAGATGTCGGTGCTGGCGGCGGTTTGCCCGGCATGATATTGGCGATTACTTATCCTGCGATTCGAATTTCCATGATCGATACGGTCAGCAAAAAGACCGCGTTTTTGACTCAGGCGAAAACCGAATTAGGCTTAAAAAATGTCACTGTCCATACCGGCAGAGTGGAGACCTTGGCGGTGACAGAGAAGTTTGATGTGATTACCTCGCGTGCTTTTTCTGAGCTATGCAATTTCATTAACTGGTCGGGACATTTGTTGGCAGAGGGCGGGCAATTCATCGCCATGAAGGGCGTTGCGCCGGATCAGGAGATCGAGCGTATGCCAGAAGGATGGCAAGTCCAGTCGCTACAAGCTTTGTCAGTTCCGGGCATGGATGCTGAACGTCATCTGGTGTTTATTAAGCGACAATGAATTCACGTAATTGAGTATGTCAGTAAGCTGCGTCAATAAGTTACGTAAATAAGTATTACAAACGCAGCGACACCAATTGAAGCAAAGCGGATTTTGTTTTGTTTAAATATATACTCCACATGAGTATATTTATTTTTCTAGATAATCATTGGACGATACGGCATAATTTGCAAAATAACGGGGGAGTATATTGATTTCGTATTATTTTAGATTAAGGCAGCTTGCCTCCAAGTTGTACTTGTCCCCCTCCAGAACCCTACTAAAAGTAAGCTAAAGTCACTATGGCGAAAATTTTTTGTGTCGCAAACCAAAAAGGTGGGGTGGGCAAAACCACGACCACAGTCAATCTGGCTGCCGGATTGGCTAAGCTTAATCAGCGCGTGTTGCTGGTTGATCTGGATCCGCAAGGCAACGCTACCATGGGCGCGGGCATCAATAAAGCCAAACTGACGTCGTCGATTTACCAGGTGTTGCTGGGAATGTCCGATGCGGCTTCCGCTATTTTGCGATCCGAGTCGGGCAACTTTGATGTCTTGCCGGCGAACCGGGAGCTAGCGGGTGCGGAAGTAGAAATGGTGGAACTGGAAAACCGGGATAAGCGTCTGCGAGATGCATTGGCCGTAGTAGGCGCTAACTACGATTTTATCCTGATCGATTGCCCTCCGGCTTTATCCATGCTGACCTTAAATGGATTGTGCGCCGCTCACGGTGTCGTGATTCCTATGCAGTGTGAATACTATGCATTGGAAGGCTTGTCCGATCTGGCCAATACCATCAAAAAAGTATCGATCAACCTCAACCCGGATCTGAAAATTGTAGGTCTATTGCGGGTGATGTTTGACCCGCGTATGACACTGTCGCAGCAAGTCTCTGATCAATTGGAACAGCACTTTGGCGATAAAGTATTTAAGACCATCATCCCCCGCAATGTGCGTTTGGCGGAAGCGCCATCGTATGGTATCCCGGGCGTGGTGTTTGACCCAAGCTCTAAAGGCGCACAGGCCTATATTGCTTTCGGTGCGGAGATGGTGGAGAGAATCAAATTGTTAGAAGCAAAGTTAGACACTAAGTCGGAAGCAATATAATGGCAACCAAAAAACAAAAAGGCTTGGGGCGCGGTTTAGAAGCCCTGTTCGACGGCGCAGGCGATTTTACAGAAGCGGTTCCCACGGTAGCGGGCGCACCGAGCAGCTTGCCGGTCAGCCAGATGCAGGCAGGCAAGTATCAGCCGCGTACTCGCATGGATGAGGGCGCACTGACCGAACTGGCTAACTCGATTAAAGCGCAAGGCTTGATGCAACCGATACTGGTACGCCCGATTGGTCAGAATAATGGCATCACGCGTTATGAAATCATTGCCGGTGAACGCCGTTTCCGCGCTTCGCAAATGGCAGGTTTGGAAGAAGTGCCCGTGCTGGTCAAAGATGTAGACGATCAAGCCGCCGCAGCGATGGCTTTGATTGAGAATATCCAGCGCGAAGATCTCAATCCTTTAGAAGAAGCACAAGGTATTCACCGTCTGATCACGGATTTCAGTTTTACCCATGAGCAAGCGGCCGGTGCGGTAGGTCGATCGCGCAGCGCGGTGTCTAATTTATTGCGCCTGCTTAATTTGGCGAAGCCGGTACAAACCATGTTGATGGCAGGCGATATCGACATGGGTCATGCCCGTGCCTTGCTGGCAACGGACGCAGCGACGCAAATCCAGCTGGCGAATCAGGTCGTAGCAAAACGTATGTCGGTGCGCGAGGCCGAGAAACTGGTTACCCGTACCACGGCTGAAATGAGTTCGCCAGCGAAGACTCGGGATAAGGCAGAAAAATCGCGCGACATTACTCGTTTAGAAGAAGAGCTTTCAGACCTGCTGGCAACCCAGGTCACTTTAAAAATGGGTAGCAAAGGGCGGGGACAACTGATGATCGATTTTGCAGATCTAGATAGCTTGGACGGTGTTATTTTAAAAATACGCGGTCAATAAAACTGGTTTACCGATATGACAATTTTATTGCTGCCCGGTTTATACAATTCAGGTGCGACGCACTGGCAAAGTTTGTGGGAACAGCAACTAGCCAAGCAGTATGACATTCACCGGGTTCAGCAAGATAGTTGGGATCAGCCTGATCGCGAATCTTGGGTAACGACTCTTTCGCAAGCAGTCAATCGCGCTGATGGCACCGTTATCTTAGTAGCGCATAGTCTGGGTTGCGCTTTAGTTGCATGGTGGGTCGCATCCGGTATGCCGGGAGTGCAAGATACCCGTAAGGTAAGGGCGGCATTATTAGTGGCGCCGCCAGAGGTAGAGCGGGTCGATTTTCCGGCACCGAGTTTTGCACCAATGCCGCAAACAGCGATGAGATTTAAAACAAAAGTGATTGTTTCTGACGACGATCCTTGGTGTGAGATGCAAATCGCGCAGAAGTGGGCGCAGAGTTGGGGTGCGGAATTTCACCATATCGGTGCAAAGGGTCATATTAACGGAGATTCTGGTCTAGGCGACTGGAAACAAGGCCAGCATTGGCTTGCCGAGCTGGTGGCGAGTGCAGAAAATTGATGTGTGTCTCATTTTGATGCGCAGCATCAAACGTTTGACGATGGTGCGCACTACCACGTATAATTCCGTGGTTTTGGTTGGCAGGCGTTTGCGCTGACTTAAATCGTTTGGCAGTGAATAAATTTTATTAGATGCTGCCGGCAAATTACGAGGAATTGGCATGGCGCGTATTGTCTTGCTGCAATTTGTAGCGACGTTGGTAGTCGCACTGGTCGCGGCACTTATCGCTGGCACAGCCTCAGGAATATCCGCATTATTAGGCGGTTTGTGTTGCGCGGTTCCCAATGCTTTGTTTGCCGCACGGTTATATGCCAGTGCCAAAAAGCCCGGGGGAGCCAATCCGATGACATTCTTCATCGGTGAATTTGTCAAAATTGCGTCAACAGTCGCTCTCATGGCAGCGACTGTTTACTTGTACCACGATGTGAACTGGCTGGCGTTCGTCGCTGCCTTCGTCTTGGTACTGAAAAGTTATTTCATCTTACTATTTAGACACTAATTATGAGCGCAACAGAGAACGCCCCAACCGCGTCAGAATATATTTCCCATCACCTGGGACATTTATCTAACTCACATATTCCTCAAGAGTCTTTGTGGGATATGTCGTATATCAATATAGATACAGTAGTCTGGTCTGTTATTTGCGGCTTGATCGGTAGCTTGATCATGTACATGGCTGCACGTAAAGCGACATCCGGCGTTCCCGGTCGTTTCCAATGCGCAGTTGAGATGTTGTTCGAAATGGTAGATAACAATGCGAAAAGCATTGTCCATGGCAACACAGCATTTATCGCACCTATGGCATTGTCGGTATTTGTCTGGGTAGTGCTGATGAATTCCCTCGATTTTTTACCAGTAGACTTATTCTCTCAATGGTTGTTCCCTGCTTTTGGTATCAGTCCGGAAACGCATCATCGCGTAGTACCGACAGCTGACTTGAACGGCACTCTCGGTATTTCGATTGGCGTGTTTGCGTTAATGATGTACTACAGTTTCAAGATTAAAGGTGTAGGCGGTTTTATCAAAGAATTGTTCAGCGCACCATTTGGCCCTATGTTGTTCCCGTTCAATCTGGCATTGAACATCGTTGAATATGCAGCGAAAACTTTTTCCCTCGGTATGCGGTTATTCGGCAATATGTTCGCAGGTGAATTGCTGTTCTTGTTGATTGCCGCTTTGTTAGGCGCTTCTGATTCCATCCTTGGTGGTGTCGGTCATCTGGTACTTGGCACTGCATGGTCAGTTTTCCATATTTTGATTGTGCCTTTGCAAGCATTTATTTTCATGATGTTGACGCTGGTATATATGGGTCAAGCTCACGAAGCGCATTAATTAACGTTTTTTCAGGTTTTTGAAGTTTGGTTTTTAGTATTTGCTTTTGGTATTTTTATTTTTCAACTATTAAGGAGTTTTCTCATGACTAACGTCGCTTTCGTTGCATTGGCTTGTGGTTTGATTATCGGTTTGGGCGCTTTGGGTGCATGTATCGGTATCGCTATGATGGGTGGTAAATATCTGGAAGCGTCTGCTCGTCAACCAGAGTTGATGGAAAAGCTGCAAGGTAAAATGTTGTTGTTGGCTGGTTTGATCGATGCTGCGTTCATTATCGGTGTTGGTATTGCTATGTTCTTCGCAACTGCAAATCCGTTCAAAGGCTAATTAGCTTTCCTTTTCCTACCGTGGACTTAGTCTGCGGAACGATCGATTTGATAAGGAAACTAACATGAATCTTAATCTATCAATGTGGTACCAAGCTGGGGTGTTTTTCATCCTCGCATTGGTGACTGCAAAATTCATCTGGCCACCAGTTATTGGTGCGATAGATGAACGTATGAAAAAAATCGCAGACGGATTAGCTGCAGCTGATCGCGGCCGTGCAGAAATGCAAGCTGCTGAAAAGCGTGTAGAAGCACAATTAGCTGGTGCTCGTGATGAAGGTCAAAAGCGTATCATCGAAGCAGAAAAGCGCGCTCAGTTGATCGTTGAAGAAGCTAAAAATACAGCAACTGCTGAAGCTGCACGCATTATTGCTGCTGCCAAAGCGGACGCCGATAATGAAGTTACAAAAGCACGTGAAGAATTGCGCGACCAGGTTGCTACATTAGCAGTCAAAGGTGCAGAACAGATTCTGAAGCGTGAGATCAACGCATCGGCACATGCTGATTTGTTGAGTCAACTGAAAATCGAGCTGTAATCATGGCTGAACTCGCAACGATCGCTCGTCCTTACGCAGAAGCATTGTTCCGTGTTGCGCAATCTGGCAACCTGTCCGCATGGTTGGACTTGGTTGCTGAGATGGCGCAAGCCGCAGCACATCCTGATGTAGTCGCTCTTGCTCACAATCCTAAAGTCTCTGCTGTTCAAACAGCCGAGGCTTTCTTGTCCGTGTTGAAGTCTCCAGTGAACGAAGAAGCGAAAAACTTCGTCAATACGCTCACTGAATATGACCGCTTAACTTTGTTACCTGAAATCGCAGCACAATTTCACGCGTTGAAAAATGCGCAAGAAGGTGCCGCAGATGCGCAAATTACTAGCGCCTTTGAACTGACGGCAGAACAAGTAAGCGATTTAGCGACAACACTGGAAAAGAAATTCGGCCGCAAGCTGCACCCAACTGTGACAGTAGATAATTCCCTGATCGGTGGTGTGCGTATCGTGGTCGGTGATCAAGTGCTGGATACGTCGGTCCGTGCCAAGCTGCAACAAATGCAAGTTGCCTTAACTGCGTAGTGTGAGCACGCAAGTACTGAAACAATTTTAGGAGTTAGTATGCAACTCAACCCATCAGAAATCAGCGAGTTGATCAAGAGCCGGATTCAAGGCCTTGGTACCAGCGCTGAAGTTCGTAATCAAGGTACGGTTATCTCCGTTACCGACGGTATCTGCCGCATTCACGGTCTGTCAGACGCGATGCAAGGTGAGATGCTGGAATTCCCAGGCAATACTTTTGGTCTGGCATTGAACTTGGAACGTGATTCCGTTGGTGCCGTTATTCTCGGTGACTACGAGCATATTTCCGAAGGCGATACAGTCAAATGTACTGGCCGTATTCTGGAAGTGCCTATCGGCCCAGAATTGCGCGGTCGTGTTGTTAACGCCTTGGGTCAGCCTATTGACGGCAAAGGCCCGATCAACGCAAAACTGACAGCACCAATCGAAAAGATTGCTCCTGGCGTTATTGCCCGTCAATCGGTTTCCGAGCCTATGCAAACGGGTATCAAATCAATTGATGCGATGGTACCGGTTGGTCGTGGTCAGCGTGAATTGATCATTGGTGATCGTCAAACTGGTAAGACAGCGGTAGCGATTGATGCCGTGATCAACCAAAAGGGTCAAAACGTCACATGTATCTATGTTGCGATTGGTCAAAAAGCATCTTCCGTTAAAAACGTAGTGCGTTCTTTAGAAGCCCACGGCGCGATGGAATACACCATTGTTGTTGCGGCGACAGCGGCTGAATCTGCAGCAATGCAATTCGTCTCCGCTTACTCCGGTTGCGCGATGGGTGAATATTTCCGCGATCGTGGTCAAGATGCATTGATCATTTATGATGATTTGTCCAAGCAAGCTGTGGCTTATCGTCAAGTTTCCCTGTTGCTGCGCCGCCCACCAGGTCGTGAAGCTTATCCAGGTGACGTGTTCTACCTCCACTCCCGTTTGTTGGAACGTGCAGCACGCGTTAATCCAGATTACGTTGAGAAATTCACCAACGGTGAAGTTAAAGGCAAAACTGGTTCATTGACTGCGTTGCCTATTATTGAAACCCAAGCTGGTGACGTTTCTGCTTTCGTTCCAACCAACGTAATTTCGATTACTGATGGTCAGATCTTCTTGGAAACATCTTTGTTCAACGCTGGTATTCGCCCTGCGATTAACGCTGGTATTTCTGTATCACGCGTTGGTGGCGCTGCTCAGACTAAGGTCATCAAAAACCTGTCTGGCGGTATCCGTACCGATTTGGCGCAGTATCGTGAATTGGCCGCGTTTGCACAGTTCGCTTCTGATCTGGACGAGTCCACGCGTAAGCAGTTGGATCGTGGTGCACGCGTAACTGAATTGCTCAAGCAAGCTCAATATGCTCCCTTATCGATTTCTCTGATGGCCGCTTCCCTGTTCGCAGTGAATAAAGGCTTCCTGGATAACGTCGAAGTTAAGAAAGTATTAGCCTTTGAAGCAGGTCTGCATAGCTACTTAAAAACTAGCCAAGCAGCATTGCTCGCCAAGATTGAAGAAACCAAGCAACTCGACAAAGATGGCGAAGCCGTTTTAGCCGCAGCTGTTGCTGATTTCAAAAAATCTGGCGCGTACTGATCTTAACTGGCGCAGAAGGAGTAAGAACAGATGGCCTCAGGTAAAGAGATACGTGGCAAGATCAAAAGTGTAGAAAATACGAAAAAGATCACTAAGGCGATGGAAATGGTCGCCGCATCCAAAATGCGTAAGGCGCAAGACCGGATGCGTGCAGCTCGCCCTTATAGTGAAAAAATTCGTAATATCACTTCGAACTTGTCACAAGCGAATCCTGAGTACACGCATCCTTTCATGGTTCAACAAGATCAATCCAAAAAAGTCGGATTGATCGTTGTGACCACAGACAAGGGTTTATGCGGTGGCCTGAATACGAACGTGTTGCGTTTGGTCACCAACAAACTGCGTGAACTCGAAGCTAAGGGTTCAAAAATTGAAGCGGTCGCAATTGGTAATAAAGGTCTTGGCTTCCTGAACCGTATCGGTGCAAAAGTCGTGGCGCACGCAGTGCAACTCGGCGATACACCGCATCTGGATAAACTGATTGGCCCAGTAAAATTATTGCTGGATGCTTATCAGGACGGTAAGTTAGATGCAGTCTACCTGTCTTACACCAAGTTTATTAACACCATGAAGCAAGAGCCTGTCCTAGAGCAATTATTGCCCCTGACGGCTGACAAACTGGCAGCAGATAAAAATACCCACACTTGGGACTATATCTATGAGCCAGACGCAAACACGGTGATTGATGAGTTGCTGGTACGTTATGTTGAGGCACTGATTTTTCAAGCAGTGGCAGAGAACATGGCGTCTGAACAATCGGCTCGTATGGTAGCGATGAAATCAGCCAGTGATAACGCAGGTAGTGTGATTGGTGAACTGAAACTGGTGTACAACAAAACCCGTCAAGCTGCGATTACCAAAGAGCTTTCCGAGATCGTCGCCGGCGCGGCAGCGGTCTAAACTGATTATTATTTATTGAAGGAACGAACATGGCTAATGGCAAAATCGTTCAGTGTATCGGCGCTGTTGTGGACGTTGAATTTCCACGTGACGCGATGCCTAAGATTTACGATGCCTTGAAAATGGAAGGCTCCGAACTGACTCTGGAAGTTCAGCAGCAATTGGGTGACGGCATTGTCCGTACGATTGCTCTGGGTACTTCTGACGGTCTGCGTCGCGGCATGATTATTTCAAACACTGGCAAACCTATCATGGTACCAACTGGCAAAGCAACGCTGGGTCGTATTATGGACGTATTGGGTAATCCAATTGATGAGTGTGGTCCGGTTAGTCGTGAAACTACCGCATCGATTCACCGTAAAGCACCTGCTTACGATGAACTGTCCCCATCGCAAGAATTGCTGGAAACCGGCATCAAGGTGATTGACCTGGTTTGCCCGTTCGCAAAAGGCGGTAAAGTTGGTTTGTTCGGTGGTGCCGGAGTAGGTAAGACCGTCAACATGATGGAACTGATCAATAACATCGCTAAAGCACACAGCGGCTTGTCCGTATTTGCCGGTGTTGGTGAGCGTACTCGTGAAGGTAATGACTTCTATCACGAAATGGCTGACGCAAAAGTAGTTGATCTGGAAAATCCAGAAAATTCTAAAGTTGCGATGGTGTACGGTCAGATGAATGAACCACCGGGCAACCGTCTGCGCGTTGCTTTGACAGGTTTGACGATCGCTGAAGGTTTCCGTGACGAAGGCAAAGACGTATTGTTCTTCGTCGATAACATCTATCGTTATACTTTGGCCGGTACTGAAGTTTCCGCATTGCTGGGTCGTATGCCTTCTGCTGTGGGTTACCAACCGACTTTGGCTGAAGAAATGGGCCGTCTGCAAGAGCGTATTACATCGACTAAAACTGGTTCGATCACATCGATCCAAGCGGTTTATGTTCCTGCCGATGATTTGACTGATCCATCTCCGGCTACGACGTTTGCTCACTTGGATTCCACTGTTGTTTTGTCCCGTGACATCGCTTCTCTGGGTATTTACCCAGCGGTTGATCCACTGGATTCAACATCACGTCAGTTGGATCCGCAAGTGGTTGGTGTAGAGCATTACGAAACAGCCCGTGCTGTTCAAGGTACTTTGCAACGCTACAAAGAATTGCGCGACATTATCGCGATTCTGGGTATGGACGAGTTGGCACCAGAAGACAAATTGTTGGTAGCGCGTGCACGTAAAATGCAACGTTTCCTGTCTCAGCCTTTCCACGTTGCTGAGGTATTTACTGGTTCCCCAGGTAAATACGTTTCACTGAAAGATACGATCAAGGGCTTCAAAATGATCGCTTCCGGTGAGCTCGATCACCTGCCAGAACAAGCGTTCTACATGGTAGGTACTATCGACGAAGCAATCGAAAAAGCGAAGAAAATGGCTGCTGCTTAATTGCGTATTATTTGCTCATTAATTGCTGATTAATTACTCAGTAATTATTAAGTAACTAACAAGTAGGCTTGGGTGTAGTACAAAGTAATATTGCGCTACACCCCTCGTTTTTTGATCGAATGAAAAGGTCCGATATGGCACACACTATTCACGTTGACGTGGTTTCCGCAGAAGAGTTGATCTTCTCTGGCGAAGCCGAGTTCGTCGCGTTGCCGGGTGAGGCTGGTGAATTGGGTATCTATCCAAAACATACGCCATTGATCACTCGCATCAAGCCAGGCGCGGTACGCATCAAGCTGGTAGGCCAGGCAGAAGACGAATTTGTTTTCGTTGCTGGTGGTCTGTTAGAAGTGCAACCGAATGCCGTTACTGTTTTGGCCGACACCGCGATTCGCGGTAGCGATCTGGACGAGGCAAAAGCGAACGAAGCAAAAAAACTGGCTGAAGAAGCTTTGGTCAATAAAGAATCTAAAATTGACTATGCGCAAGCACAAGCAGAACTGGCAGTAGCAATAGCGCAGTTGGCAGCAATTGCAAAATTGCGCCAAAAGCGTTAATGCAGACAAGCTGACACTGGTAAGTCGGCAAAGCAGTAAATTGAAAGGCAGCTCAGGCTGCCTTTTTGTTTTTTTAGTTTTGTATCTGCCGTGCGTTAATGCATTAATTTTTTGTGTCGCTCAGCACATATTGTCGACATAGATTGATAAGTCGAAATTAATACTCCTGGTAGGTATATTTGGAGTGTCCAGAGATTAATTGGACTATGGCTCAATTAAGACAAAATAAATGGGGAGTATATTAAATCAACAATGATGTCGTCTTGAGAGAAGAGAAAAAAACATGTTAGTCTTGCCAGCGCTAATCTTTGATTTTACCTTACTCCCAGCTTCACATAATTGCTGATAAAAGTGGACGACAAAAGCAGGCGACAAAAAAGGGTTGATATGACTACCAATAAAGAGTTACGCCAGATTTTATTGCACGCAAAAACGATTGCAGTAGTCGGTTTATCGCCCAATCCCGCTCGTCCCAGTCACGAGGTTGCGGCCTATTTGCAGGCGCAAGGCTACACCATCATCCCTGTCAACCCTAACGAGGTCGGAAAATTAATTCTTGGTGAAACCTGTTATGCCAGTTTGGCGGACGCAGCTGCCCACGCAACGAACAGGATCGATATCGTCGATTGTTTTCGTCAATCCGACGCGATGCCCGCGCTGGTTGATGATGCTATTTCGGTTGGTGCTCGCTGTATCTGGATGCAGTTAGGGGTTAGTCATCCATCCGCGGCGATGACCGCACGCTCTGCCGGCATTAGCGTGGTGATGGATCGTTGCATCAAAATAGACCACGCCATGCTTTGCTAATCTCATCCAGCAAAGGACAAAATTTGTTTAAAATAGAGCAACAAAATTACCGTCAGGAATCTCCATGAGCATCAGCGCACTATTCCGTAAAAAGCCCAAATTCGTCTTAAAAGATGAGGATGCGTCGCAAAAAATGATTGCGTCCAGCGAAGAAGACAAGAGCAATGCTAAAGCCGCAGATCGTTTGCTCACCTTGAGCTTGGCGGAAGAGATCTCTGCTTTCCAGACAGTTTTATACGCGCAGAAAAAGTATAAATTTTTGATCATCCTTCAAGGCATGGACACCTCAGGCAAGGACGGAACCGTGCGCGGTGTGTTTGGACAGATTGATCCACTTGGCGCCCGATCCATCGGTTTTAAAGCGCCGACCAGTGTGGAGCTTGCTCATGATTACCTCTGGCGCGTGCATCAGCATGTGCCAGCCAGTGGCGAGATAGTAATTTTTAACCGCAGCCATTATGAGGACGTACTGATCACTCGCGTACATGACATGATCGATGACAAAGAGTGCGAGCGGCGTTACGCACACATCAGGGATTTTGAACGTATGCTGACAGAAACCGGCACCGTAATTCTCAAATTCTTTTTACACATTTCTGCCAAAGAACAAAAGCAACGGCTGGAAGACCGCATCGCCGACCCGGACAAACATTGGAAATTCGATCCCCAAGACTTGGCGGAACGCAAATTCTGGGATGCTTACCAGCGCCAATACGAAAAAACCATCGAAGCCACCGATGCCGACCATGCGCCTTGGTACATCATTCCTGCCGACTCTAAAACCCAGCGCAACCTCGCAATTGCCCATATCGTGCAAGAGAAGCTCGCCAGTTTAAAACTCGCTTACCCGCCCGGCAATCCTGAGTACAGCAAACTCAAAGTAGTTTAAACCTGGATGTTTCCTTATCTGGCTGAATTACTCGCGCTGCCACTATATCCATTGTTATCATGGCAAGGCAAACGCACCCGTGCCACTACGCCACGCTTGCCAGAGGCCAGTGGAGCGCGTTTTGGCATTAGTCACTACCAGCCGGAGCTTGTTTATGGCGACAATAACGCTGATCGTAATGTTGACGGAGATATTGGCTTCCGGTTGCTCAGCATAGGAGAATCGCCCGTTGCTGGTGTTGGTGTAGTTAACCAGGAGCTAGCTATCACAGCGCAATTAGCAAAGGCGTTGGCCTCACGTTTGAAAACCGGTGTGAGTTGGCAAGCGATTGGTAAAAACGGCGCAGATATAGCGAGTGCGATTCAGCATTTGCTGCCGCAACTATTTAATTTGGCAGACAAATCAACGCAGATTGATCTAGTGTTTGTCGCATTTGGGGTCAACGACACGACGGCGTTCAGATCTGATCAGCGCTATCGAGCTGAGTTGTGTCAGCTATTAACCGCGATACAGCAGCAACTCGCACCAAAACAAATTCTGCTATCGGGCGTGCCGCCGATGCACGCATTTCCCGCTTTGCCGCAACCCTTAAGATTCGTTCTGGGCAGCAAAGCAAAAGCACTCGATCTGGTCGCCAAAAAGTTAGTTTCCCAATTAGGTGATGGATGTGGCAACGTCAGTCACGTCCCTATGGCGCTGGATATCAGCGATGCGTCATTAATGGCAGAAGATGGTTATCATCCTTCAGCCAAAGGCACGAAGGCGTGGGCAGAACAGTTAGTGGCGGCGCGTTATGGTCAGCAACTCCAATATGACTAAATCTATCTAAAGTGGCGATAAATTAGTATTCTTTGCGGTACTTATGCACATTTTAAATAAGCTAGTATCTTAATAAAAAACCATGTGTAAAGAAGTGCAAAGACAATTAATCTTTTAAAATCATAAAGTTACAAGACAATATTCAATGCTTACTTTATTACTGGTATTGTCATCGCCATAAAATAGAAACTATCCACAAAGTTATCCACAGTTTCTAAACAGTAATTTCTATCAACTTTCTCTCAGAATTTCACCAGATTGCAGCAGATCAGATGCCTTGATCAGGCGCATCGGCGATAATGTCGGATTAGCGCTGCGTTTAACATCCCAAAGAACAGCAGCGTACGCCACTTCAGTATTCGTTTTATCGAAAGCAATTTATGTCGAACAGTTTTGCCCCGCTCAAAAATGACACCTTCTTAAAAGCCCTGATGTGTCAGGAGACGGATTACACACCGCTATGGTTAATGCGCCAGGCAGGTCGTTATTTGCCGGAATACCGCGCAACCCGCAAAGGTGCCGGATCGTTTATGAGCCTGGCAAAAAATCCCGACTTTGCGACGGAAGTGACGATTCAGCCATTAGACAGGTTTGAATTAGATGCGGCGATTTTATTCTCCGACATTTTGACTGTGCCCGACGCCATGGGTCTGGGCTTATATTTTGAAGAGGGAGAAGGTCCTAAATTTGAACGTCCGCTCAAAGATGAAAAAGACGTGCTGGCGTTAAAAGTACCAGAAGCTGGCAGTCTGCAATATGTCTTTGATGCCGTTACGCAAATCCGTCACACCTTAAACGGTCGCGTGCCCTTGATTGGTTTCTCGGGTAGCCCGTGGACACTAGCTTGTTATATGGTCGAAGGGCAAGGTTCGCGTGAGTTTCATACGGTTAAAACCATGATGTATAAGCGCCCGGATTTGATGGATCATATTCTGCGCACCAATGCCATGGCAGTTGCGACTTACCTCAACGCGCAAATCGACGCCGGTGCGCAGGCAGTCATGATTTTTGATAGCTGGGGTGGGGCATTGGCTGACGGTGCTTATCAACGATTCTCCCTTCGCTACATGCAAGATGTAGTTAATCAATTGCAACGCGAAAAAGATGGTCAGCGTATTCCCGTCATCGTCTTCACCAAAGGCGGTGGCCTATGGTTAGAGCAAATTGCCGATATCGGTGCTGATGCAATGGGTCTGGACTGGACCGTCAATCTTGGTCAGGCACGCGCCAAAGTTGGGCATAAAGTCGCCTTGCAAGGCAATCTTGATCCGGCAGTCTTGTTTGCCGACCATGATCAGATTCGCCAGCAAGTCACTGCGACCTTGCAATCCTATGGAACACCGGGCGCCGGTCATGGACATGTGTTCAATTTAGGTCACGGTATTTCCCAATTCACCCCGCCCGATGCGGTAAGTGTGTTGGTCGAATCAGTGCATGAAGTAAGTCGCCAGCAGCGTCAAAACAAGGCTTAAGGTCTTCGCAAATAAGGTATCAGAACAATAAACCTTGGTACGACTTGTAAAGACGTCATGTTGCTGTGCAACAGGCAATATTCATGCGCTTGTTAGCTTGATATGGCTGGGAGAACTAATGAAATAGCCGCAACAAAAAGCGCATAAAGATGCACACTTTTTGTTAGTTATGCACAAATATGAGGAGCGTAAAAATAAGTCGAATATTTATTTTGAAGACTTTCTGCATATTTGCAAGTCATTGATTTTAAAAGACTTATTTTTTGCTTTCAGAATGGGCAGTTTGTTGAAACCCGCATAAAACCTAGCGCAACGCCATGTCAATACACCTTTGTCCACAAAGTTATCCACAGAAACTGTGGATATGTAAAAAAGACCTTATGAAACCGTTAGTTAGCGTACTTCCTCATAGGTTACATTAAGTTCATGGAACACTGCATCCTCCAAATCGTGCTTGACACGCCGCTTGATACAAGCTTCGACTACCGGTGGAATCTGCGCAAAATTGAGGCGGGCGGAGCTACATCTGAGACCGAACCACAAATTTCATCCGTGCCCCAAATCGGGCAATTAGCCTTAGTTCCGTTTGGGCGGCAAGAGGTGATGGGGCTGATTGTCGGTATCAGCGACACTACCGAGGTGCCCGCCAACAAACTCAAAGATGTACTTGAAGTGCGCACCCAACTCGCGCCTTTGCCACAAGCCTGGCTGGACTTATGTCGTTTTGCCGCTGACTACTACCAGCGACCACTGGGCGAAGTCGCTTTGCCTGCACTACCAAAAAACTTGCGCACCAGTAAAGTGACATCGCTGGAACGCAATCTCAAGAAAGTCGCCAAAGATGCAGCGCCACAAGACACCAACCCCAATCCAGAACCCACCTTAAATGCCGAACAGCAACTAGCGGTCGACGCTATTGCCAGCGCCCAACAGTTTTCCCCGCACTTGCTCTACGGTGTAACGGGTAGCGGTAAGACGGAAGTCTATTTGCAAGCCACCGCCAAGGTTTTGGCTCAAAGCACAGACGCGCAAGTCTTGATTTTGGTGCCAGAAATTAACCTCACACCACAATTAGAGAACCACCTACGTCAGCGTTTTTCGGGTATCCAGATCGCCACTTTGCACAGCGGCATGGCCGAAGGCGAACGCGTGCGCCACTGGTTGTCGGCGCATTTAGGGCAAGCCCGTATTATTCTTGGGACGCGCTTAGCGATACTCGCGTCCTTGCCCAACTTAAAAATGATCGTCATCGATGAAGAGCACGATCCTTCTTACAAGCAACAAGAAGGCTTGCGCTATTCGGCTCGCGACCTAGCCGTCTGGCGCGCCCGTCAGCTCGATATCCCGGTCGTGCTCGGCTCCGCCACACCGTCCTTGGAAAGTTGGTACCACGCCAATACCCAACGGTATCGCAAGCTGAGCTTGCGTGAAAGAGCCGTTAAAGACGCCGTTTTACCCGTCGTCAAAGTCATCAACACCGAGCATGAAAAACCGAGCGAAGGTTTGACCCAAAGATTGGTCACCTCTATCCGCTTACGTTTAGAGAAAGGTGAGCAGTCACTACTATTCTTAAACCGGCGTGGGTATTCCCCCGTCATCGCCTGCGACGCCTGCGGCTGGATCAGCAACTGCACCCGCTGCACCGCGCATCTGGTCATGCATAAACTCGATCACAAATTGCGTTGCCATCATTGCGGTTTAGAGCAACGCATCCCAAGATCATGCCCGACCTGCGGCAATGTTGACTTGCAACCTCTGGGTCGCGGCACCCAAAGAATCGAAGAAAGCCTTGCCCATATTTTCCCAGAAGCAAGAGTGTTCCGGATTGACGCCGATTCCACCCGACGCAAAGGCAGTGCCGAAGCCGCTTTTGATACCGTCCACCGTGGCGAAGTTGACATCCTGATCGGTACCCAAATGGTCGCCAAAGGTCACGACTTTAAAAACCTCAGTCTGGTTGCTGCGCTTAATCCCGATTCTGCCCTATTCTCGCAAGACTACCGTGCGAGCGAACGCCTGTTTGCTCAACTGATGCAAGTCGCCGGTCGCGCCGGCCGCGCCGCCCGCAAAGAAGGCGGCAACCTCAGCGAAGTCCTGATCCAGACACGCTACCCCGACCACCCGCTATATCACGCACTGATGGCGCACGACTACGACAGCTTCGCCAACGACTTGCTGCAAGAACGCGAACAGGCAGGCATGCCACCGTTTATCTACCAAGCCTTGTTACGTGCCGAAGCCAAAGAGCTACAAATCGCCCTCGACTTTCTGCACCAGGCCGCCGCCCTCGCCACCGACCCTGGCATCACCCTCAACGACCCCATTCCGATGACTATGACCCGCGTCGCCAACGTCGATCGCGCGCAACTATTAGTCGAATCCACCTTCCGACCCGCTTTGCAATACTTCCTAAAAAACTGGATCAACGACCTGCGCGCACTGAAGTCACGGGTGAAGTGGTCGGTTGAGATTGATCCTGTCGATATTTGACTGAATTTAAGCCTAATCAAATACGATGCTGTGCCGTGACCACGCTGACCCATGCAGGTTTGTGACGTCTACGGTAACTTGTAATCGAAGGTATAAAAATGCTGCCCGTTATTGATTTGTATCTCCATCTGCCCAGTGATTCCTGCCAATTCATCGGTGCCGGAATCTGGAACGATTTGGACCACTAAATCTGCCTGGCCGCGATTCATTGTTCCTGTATGCATCAGGACAAAACTACCTTTCTTGCCTTGCAGACTACCTGTCACGCGCTCAATCGCGACATAACCCGCCGAACCCTTGGTTTCCGTAACTGCAGTCAGCATTTCACCTAAGCTAGAGGCATTTAAGTCGCCGTTAAATTGCTTGATGATCGTTTGGCGAGCAAGTTTTGCGACTTCGATTGCTGTTGCTGGTACTTGCGGGTTCAATTTGATGTCAAAGCCCCCTCTAGCGTGGTGCATATTTGGCGCCTTTAAAATGACAGATGCGGACTCTGTTGCTGGCGGGTTGGTAACACAGGCACTCAGGCAAGTTAATAAGTAAATGCTGATACCCACGTGATGTAATAAGTTTGTTTTCATCGTAATCTCCTTGGTAATAAAAATGTCTCCATTGACCAATCCAGATTAAATAGGACTCCAGATCGACATGATAGGAAAAACGCGACAACGTGTTATTAGAAAGAAGGCGTTATGAGCAATACCGATCCTTTGGCGCAAACGCAGATACAAAACCAAGAGTCGCCCAAACCACGTGGTGTTTTGCGCCGGACGCTCAATCAGGGAGAATTTCAGCATCACCGGCAACTGCCTTCTGCCGAATTGGCTGATGTTATTGAGCACTACTGGCATGTCAGCTGGGATCTGCGTGGCTTGCCCGCACAAGAGCAAGCCACTTTGCCCCATCCGAATGTGCATCTGGTGATAGAGCAGGGACAAGCGCGCATTTACGGTGTGCACAGCCACCGCTTCATCAGGCAACTGGCCGAACAGGATCAGGTCTTTGGTATCAAATTTAAGG
Source organism: Undibacterium sp. RTI2.2 (assembly GCF_035018705.1). NCBI lineage: Bacteria > Pseudomonadati > Pseudomonadota > Betaproteobacteria > Burkholderiales > Oxalobacteraceae > Undibacterium > Undibacterium sp. RTI2.2. Next base: position 76,704 of record NZ_JASJXN010000018.1, read on the forward strand.
CCGGAGGCTTTTACCCTTTTTATAGACAAGCCTTAGCAAGCTTACATAACCGATCAATTGACCTTACTACTTGTTTTGGTCAGTCCAGTGCGGATTTTGCCGGACAAATATCTGTCGCCGATAATTTTCTCGCCAAATGCGCAATAGCAGAAAACTTCTTACTAGCCCATTTACCGCCATCCGATCCGCAAGTCCTCCAAGTCAGTCAGCTAGTTGCGAGCATAGAACAAAACCACAGCATCACAACGGTCGACGATCTGCTTCGCATAAACGATCTGGACAAGCGCAGTTTGCAGCGCTTGTTTCAAAAATATGTCGGTGTCGGTCCGAAGTGGGTTATTCAGCGCTACCGCTTACACGAAGCTATAGCCCAGATTCAGGAAGGAAAAACACTTAACTGGATAGCGTTAGCGCTAGAACTTGGCTATTTTGATCAAGCCCATTTCGGACGTGATTTTCGGGCCTTAGTGGGCATGACGCCTGCGGAATATGAGAAGAGCTTGGTCTAGGCGAACGGATGGTATGTTTTATGCACACCACTTTAAATATACTCCAGGCGTGTATATTTAAAGTGTCCATATATTATATGGACAATAAGGCATATTTATACTGATCAATAGGGGAGTATATTTAATAAGGCCGGTATTCTCAGGTGTGTAGAGCCCTTTAAGGTTTTGAAGATTGTAAGAGTATGGAAACAAATGGTATTTTCTTAACTGCCAAGTTAGCATATAAAATTGGTAAATTAAATCACCTCAAGTTTCAACAGCGCGCCGGCTTAGCCACGCGTGCCTGTTACCTCAAACCTTAAACTGCGGGAATAATCAATGAAACTGTCCATAACTCAAGAGCAGCAACAAGAGATGCGCCACGCCCACTATGATGGCGCCCCGGGCGTTCTGGTATCTGGTCTCGTTTGGATTGCTGCCACATTGGTATGCTATCAGCTCGGTATAGACAAGGCTGTATGGACTCTGCTCATAGGCGGTGTATTTATTTATCCAATTAGCCTCGTTGTGACAAAGGCGATAGGACGCCCCGCGAAAACAAGCAAAGACAACGCATTGAACCAACTTGGGATGGCATCGACAATTTGGCTAATCCTTTGCTGCGCGATGGCCTACGGTCTTTTCCTTTTAAAGCCCGCGTTATTTTTCCCCGCAATGATGGCAACGGTAGGAAGCCGCTACCTGATCTTTGCAAGCATCTACGGCAGATCAATTTTTTGGGTGATAGGCGTAAGCCTGATTGTCGCTGCAAATCTCGTCCTCTTCGCAGCGGTAACGCCTGTCCTTGCCGCTGGACTTGGTGGATTGGTCGAGGTTTTATTTGCATTTTTAGTGTTTTCAAAAGCGTCCAAGTCAAATATCAAATAATAAAATCAAGCAATAAAATCAGGCGACATCCTATGTTGTTCTTCGCTCCGGATATCGCTTATATTCAGCTTAAGTGCAAAAGATGCCGTAGCCGGTTAATACCATCCGGCATCATCTTCAGTACTTACAAGGTAGCAGGGCTTTTGAAGACCGGATAGTTTGACCACGCGATCTCTTTAGTGAATACTAGAATTTTAGTGAGAACTTCTATGAAAAATATTTGGCAATTATTCAGTCCATTGGGTAAGACCGTAGTTTGTGTAGTCTTGTTGAATTGTGTGTGATTCTACTTTTGACGATGTTGACTAAGTCGGTCTTTGCATCAGCGGCTTGTTCCGTGGCGTTTTTGGGGTCGGTGTCTTTCTGGATTGGACCAGCAATGCTTCGTCATTATCGTAAAGAAGCTCACATTTAGCAGACACAGATTTTATTCGTGCGGCGCACGGACACGTGTTTGTTTTGGGTTTAATAAGCACCGTCTGCAGGAAATCTTTGCATTTATAACTAGCTCCCCCTCCATAAACCAATAAATCAATGAGTATAAAATCGTGCGATTAGCCTGTACTAATTCCACTTACTTGGGTTTGCTACTTTTGTTAAGCGTATTCCCATTTGCAGCGTCAGCCTCGGGCGGTACTGGCAAATACACATTGCCGTGGGCGCGTCTAGGCGAGCTTCTGGAATATCATTCTTGTGGCTGTGCCGATGCTTGTTGGGTTGCCGAGGTGAGGGCAGTTACAAGTCGTGCGTTGTTAGCCAAGCTGCGATGCGATTGCGAGAATCTGCATTTTTCCATCGGTGCGCACGGCAAGGAGCAAGCGGATATTCGTAGCTGTTCTGCGCTAGACAACAAGCCTGAATTTATCCGCGAGACCTTGGAAAAACTAGTGAAAAAATAGTAGCGGAGTATGTTTGCATGAATACAGACCGACCAGCTTATCTTGCTAGTCTGCATGCGTGACGTGCAACATAACTTTATTCATTAATCCAATTCACCGATATATACTCCCTATAGGTATATTTTAATTGCCTAGAGAAAATATGGACAATAAGCATATTTTAATTAAAAAACTAGGGAGTATATGGATTTGTGCCGCATAGACTTAGCGCAATATAGCTCGACTCACCGATTTCCATCTTCCACTATTAGCGATGCCATTGATGACTATTTCTTTACCGAATATACCTTCCGATACTCATATCAATTCCGGTGTTGCCGATGCCAGTTCAACGACACCAGTGATTACTTTCCGTGATGCAGTGCTGGCGGATGCGGACGTGGTTGCTGACATGGTCAACAGCGCTTATCGTGGCGATAGCAGTCGTCAGGGCTGGACGACGGAGGCGGACTTGTTGCAGGGGGCGCGTACCAATGCGGATGAAATCCGCGATCAGATCGCTGCCGCCGGATCGTTTATTTTGTTGTGTTTGCAGGATCAGGCAATCGTCGGTTGCGTGCATCTGGAGCAGCAGCAAAATGCAGCGTATTTCGGGATGTTTGTGGTACGTCCGCAGTTGCAGGGCAAAGGCATCGGTAAACAGTTTATGCAACAGGCAGAAAGTGCGGTACAGCAGCGTTGGGGCGTGACTAAAATCTGGATGACAGTGATCAGCGTTCGCCATGAGTTGCTAGCGTATTACGAGCGGCGTGGCTATGTTCGCACCGGGCGCTTAAGTCCTTTTCCGGTTGAGGAGCGTCAAGAGATCTTGCTGGCTGGTGATCTTCAATTTGAAGAGCTGGAAAAACTTTTACCCCACAAATCTTCATAAGCCTATCGCGTCTGCGACATTGGCGCGGTTGATGTAGCCAGTGACTTGATCCCATGAGTTCCTGACGCTCCTGCGCAGGCAGCAGACCAGATGTTCGGTTATACACGAACACCCGTGGATTCATGCTAAAGGAACGCAGTAATGATGTGAGCGGACCTGGTCGTTTATTGAAAAATTTCCAGAAGATCCCAATCCAATATTCGAGAGCGAATCAGCGTGTAGATTAGCTACTACCGCCTCCGCAACTACTGCCGCAGCTACTACCGCCAGAGCTACTACCGCAACTGCTGCCGCTATCCGCAGAACCGCCACTATCGCAAGAATTCCCAAAATCAAATGTGTTACCGTTGTCATAGGATGAGCTAGCCGCATTTGCTCTGGCGGCAGCCTCTGCTTGACGCCGATAGGCTTCGTACATTGCCGCGCTGATAAAGCCTGCCGTCATTAATTCCATTACATCCAGGCTGGCAGGGAAAATCATTCCCCCACCACCAACTCCGTCGCTATTCAGATTGCGATAACCAAACTTACCAGCGGCTGCTTGGTAAGCATAACCAGTAGGCATCTTCAATTTTCTATCAAGCGCAAACAGCGCCGGTACGCTGGTGCTGGCCAATGCCAATCCCTCAAGCCGCCGCGCCTGCACCAGTGTGCCGGCCAGCGCTTTATCGATAGACTCGCCCATTTCGCCAGCCTCGATATGCGGGATGTCTCTGCCAAAATGCTTGCGGCAGAACATTCCTAATCCAGCTTGTGACAGCGCGCTCCACGCATGCCAGATCGAATCCGCCGCTTTCGATGGCAACGCACAAGCGTGCTCGCTGTGTTTAACGCAATCAAAAAACATCATCAAGCCTTCTGCCGCCCGCGTAAAAAAAACGGCATCACGAGGGATGCCAGGAAATTCTCTGCTTGCCATAGTTTGCCAAAAGCCGAATAAGTTATCGGGGATATCGCTGAGGGAGTTTTGATACACCGACCGGCGAATAATGTGCTGCGACCGTAAGGTGTTGATCTGATCTCTGAGATTTTCTAACATTATTATTGTTCTCCCTTGGTTAAATTTCTTTTTTTTATGACTTTATCATGGGAGACCAATATGACCTTTGTATGACGCGGCACTAAGGAGTTTTACGTAGTTGCTTTAATGTTAGTTTGAACAACAAATAAAAATTGACAGATCAATTTCAGCTGATATTATATCGACATCCGATATATCAATATACGATATACCGATTAACGATATAAAGTGGCTATAGCATGACGACTATTAATTATTCTAAATATTTGCCTCTCTCTGAAGCCACGTTTTACGTAATGGTGGCACTAAGTGAACCCATGCATGGGTATGCCATCATGCAAAAAGTAGAGACCATCAGCGAAGGAAACGTCGTTATTGGACCTGGTACTTTGTATGGCGCTTTTACCACACTAGAAAAGCAGGGATTAATCATAAAAGTGAAGGAGGAGGAACGCCGCAAATCTTATGCTCTTACGGAGCTTGGGCAGCAAATATTGACGGAGCAGATCCGTCGCCTCGAAATCATGGTCAAAAACGGACAGTTAATTTTAAAATATCTTCAACAAGGAGCTGTAAAATGCGGTCACCATAAAAAAATTTAAATTTCACTTGGCTTGGCAAGACAATCAATGTGAACAATGGCTGCAAGAAATGGCAAGACAAGGACTACATCTCAAGAGCGTAAATATCTTCTGTCTTTACACATTTATACAGAGCAAACCCGCCGAGGTCAGTTATTGCCTGGATTTTGTGCCTCACCTCAGAAGAGATCCGGCCTATTTCGATTTGTTCCGTGATGCTGGTTGGGAGCATGTAATTGAAATCACCGGCTGGCATTATTGGAGAACCCCGATCGTTGCTGGTCGAGTCCCAAAAATATTCACCGATATCGAATCTAAAATTAAAAAATATAAACGTATTTTATTAATACTGGTACTTGGGCCATCACCCTTAATATTATTGTTTATTAGAAGTTTAGTCCTACACAGCCCAATAGAACAGCTAGCCACCTCAGACAAATGGATACTTGGCGGTATGTTTGGCGGATTGGGCGCGTTTTACATGTATGCGATGACTTCAGTTGGCGCGCGTATTCGTGAACTCAGACGAAATGGGCAATGAGAGGATGTCAGACGACACTTATTGTTTAAGCGTCCGAAGCAAACCATCCGAAGCATCTTCAATATAATCAAGCACCACATCAAAACCACGCCCGCCACCGTAATAAGGATCGGGCACTTCGTCGGCTTTACTCTGCGTCGCATATTGCATTAATAGACCTAGCTTATGGCGATATTCGATAGGGCAATCCGCTTCTAATAGCGACAGATTAGCTTTGTCCATCGCCAGAATTAAATCAAATTGGGCGAAATCTTCAGGTGCTACCTTGCGCGCTCGTTGGCGGGATAAATTGATGCCACGTTTTGCCGCAAATTCTTGCGACCGCAGATCCGGTGGCTCGCCCACGTGGTAGGCATGTGTGCCGGCAGAATCGATCACGAACGCGTCAGCTAAACCGGCTGCTTCTATCTTGCTGCGGAATACGCCTTCCGCCGTCGGTGAGCGACAAATGTTGCCCATGCAGACAAAGAGAATCGCAGTATTTTTTGTTGTGTTCATGATGTGATTTTAATGGCTTAGTAAATTACTTAAACAGATACGAAGTACCATGCTACAACGATGTCAGCAGATAGTTACGCCATCAAAAAAATGCCAACACAAGTAGCGACTCCACCAGTCCAGATCAAGGTGCGTAGCGTAGAAAAATTCATCAGATAGGCTCCGGTATACAACAAACGTAAAGCAATAAAAACGACCGCCAGACTATCAATACGTCCTTGATCCGCATGCGCTTGCTGTGCCAGTACAACCGCTGCAATAAATAAGGGCAAGGCTTCAAAACTATTACTCTGCGCGGCATTAGCACGCTGCTGCCAGCCAGTTAAATTTTTTGCCCACTCGCGTGGATTGTCGTTGTTGTACCTGCCAGCATGACGCGCTAATTTGGCAGAGCTACTTTTTGCTAAACCCACCGTGATTACTGGTAAAGCACAGGCCACGAGTACGCACCAATTTGCAATTGTCATTTTATTTTCTCCTATTCATTTCAATTATTATTAAATCTAACAGCAAGCACTTGCTGGTAAAAACCTAGTTTCATCGCAATAGTAAGATAAATCAGATCGATTTACACAGACAGATCAAAGTACTGATGCAGTCTAAGACCTTAGCGGATAGACAGCGAATCGTCAGCATAAGAGAGCTGTAACAAGATCGATAAAAGAGCGATAAATATCCGCTGTAACATTTAGCAACACATTCCTTGTCAACACAAATCGATTCCATCGCGTTCTAGAGCTACGTAGACTAACTACGGAAAACAAACCAACCAAACTCAAGAACAGGATCTATCATGAACAAGCTAATCGCCGCTCTCGTTGCTACTACCTTCGCCATGGGTACAGCGTTCGCACAAACACCAGCACCAGCAGCTAAGCCAGCAGTGCCAGCAACTGCGGCACCAGCAGCAAGTGCAGCTCCAGCAGCAGCTCCTGCGGCATCAGCACCAGCTGCTGAGAAAAAAATGAAGAAGCATCACCACAAAAAAGCAGCATCTGCAACAGAAACACCAGCAGCGTCTGCACCAGTAGCTCCAGCGAAGTAATTCGCAACAGTCAGCTATCGCATTGAGATAGCTGGCAATGTAAAAAAATCGGCGTGATGAGCGCCGATTTTTTTTGCGCTCTACGTTTGCAGAACCCAAGGCAGCGCTTCAACTATGTTGCCCAGTTCATACACTTCAATCGCTGTCGGTAAATTGTCCTCATCACCCCATCGTCCATGAGCAATAATCAAGAGCTACTGCGTGGATGTTATTCCTGACTATTTAATACGATAACGATCAGACGATTCCATCCCTCACATTAATCATGCTGTACACCCCGGGGTCATCATGAATCTGAAACATGTTTTCGCATGCATCGCCGTCTCTGCTGTTTGCCACACTTTGCCCGTACAGGCGCAAACTAATGTGCTTGTATATGGGCGCCTGGTGGTCGGTGTTGTCAACTACTCGGCATACAGTGATGGTCGTGGGTCAGTAACAAAAGAGAGCAGTTTTAGCAGCCGCCTTGGTTTTAAAGGCAGCGAAGCACTGGGTGACGATCTCAACGCGCTATTTGTGTTGGAAGGCGGATTTAATCCCGATACCGGTAGTGGAGGTGTTATATCGCGCGAGGCCAGTATTGGCCTTGGCTCGCCTTACGGAAAAATCCGTTTTGGTTTTATGTTGACGCCCTTAGACGATTTGCACGGGATTGTCGGTCCAGGTTATCTCAGCAATGTCAGTAACGACAATCTCAACGGATTTTGGGCAAACGGCTACAACAATAGTTTTACCGGCGCCAGCGCAGATGGCAGTTCGCCTTGCATACAAACTTCTGCAACGGAGGGTAATGCAAACACCTTTGCATTTGATAATCGCTACGGCAATTCGGCCCGCTATGATTCGCCTAATATGCATGGCTTTAGCTTTGCCACGCATCTGGCGCTTGGTGAACCGGCGCAGAATCTCAACTGCCATAGCACTGCATGGTCAAGCAAACTACAATTCAATTCCGGTCAGTTAGTCGCGGCACTTGCCTATAACTTGCACCACAACGTCAGAGGCATCAACCTGGACGACAGCATTGTATTGTTTGCGCTGGGCTTTAATCTGACTTCGCAAATCAATCTCAGCACGTATCTCCAGCACATCAAGTACGACAATATCGGTAGTCACCCGTTACAGCAAAACGGTATTGGTGTGCGAGGAAGATTTTTCCAACATAGTCATACCTTTGAGCTAGCCTGGTATCGCGGCGGCGAGGGAAAAGGGGATCAAACTCCGGTTTTTTCCGGCATCTTTACCGGTGCTGGCACCCAATCTGATTTAATGATTGTTGGCTACCGTTATGACTTATCCAAGCGATCGCAACTGTGGTCTCAGTACGCAATTTTGCGGAACGGCTCACATGCCGGATATGAGCTTGGTGGTGCCGCTGCAGTTAGCGCATCAGCAAGATTAGGACAACACCCGCAGGCGATTGCCTTTGGCATAAAGCATGATTTTTAAGATATTTACGGAAATTTGTTCTTCACTAAATATATATACTCATGGTAAGTATATTTAGATTGTCCATGTATTAATTTGACAATAAGGGATTTTTATAAAAATATATGGGGAGTATGTATAAAATTAACGATTTGGTCACGGCTAAAATACCAAAAATATTCTGTATGTGGGTTGTCAACAATGAGTTTGCATAAGGTCAAATAAAGTCAAATTAGTTTGAATAAAGTAAGACATTGGCGAATAGCTTAGTATGATTCATTACAGAATTTAGTTTCCACGATCTGACGAATAATTACTGTAATAAGACACCTGGATTTGTAATTGAAATGACAGCGCTTCACAAATTTCTGCCAATCAGTTTGCTGCTTTGCGCATGCGTGTTGCCACTATCTGCTTTGGCAGTAGTGACCAGAGTGATCTATCCTTTAGGTGAAGTTCAAAACGATACGCGCTACAAAGATGTTATAGAAATGCTGTGCACGTCGCTGGAAAAAACCAAAGCCCAATTTGGTGACTATGAGTGTAAACCCAGCGCGGCGATCATGCCAAAAAAGCGTTTTTTACAGGAGTTGGAACAGATCAATCATGATATCAACGTGATCTGGAACCCAACTTCTGAAGAGTTAGAACAGCGTTTTTCTGCGATTCATATCTCTTTACGCAAAGACTTGCTTGGCTACAGAGTGGCACTGATTCATAAAGATAACCAACATAAAATCGATCAGATCAAAACCTTAAACGACCTGAGAACAATCAGCTTTGGTCAAGGAGTCGGGTGGTCCGATAACGCAATATACGAGTTTCATGGCATCCAGGTGGTGCAGGCGCAATACAGTCAATTGTTTAAAATGTTGGACGCCAATCGCTTTCTTTTTTTCCCACGTGGCGTGGGGGAGATTCTGTCAGAGTACGACAATAACATCAAAGATAATCCCAATCTGGCGATCGAAAAAAACCTACTGATTTACTATCCTTTCCCTTATTATTTCTTTTTCAACCGTAATGACAAAGCGATAAAAGACAGAGTCGAAATCGGTTTACGGTTGATGCAAAAAGATGGCAGTTTTGATGCTATTTTTAATAAATACCATCAAGTTGCGATAGAAAAACTGAATCTAAAAAATCGTCGGATTATCCGTTTAGAAAATCCCTTCCTACCTAAAAATACACCAATGGACGCCGCTACTTTATGGTCGCCGTCGATAAAATAAGTACAGATCAGCGTTGCAATCCGCTAGCAGTAAGACGTCCGTAAACTAGGGAGGTCTTCATTTTTTTGACTCTAAAATTGCGTCATCACAGCGCTCGCGCTAAGGATGCTCGCTCATATAAATCACGCGTGGACATGACGACGTTGCCGATATTTGAGGGCACAAAAAGGACACCGTAATTGACCAGCGTTTGCAGGAAATTTCAATCAGATCGGGTGTGTCGCCCATCCCGATTGTGCAGGTAGATTGCAATGCTGCATCTAGTGACTTTGCTTGAAAATAACCATAGGTACTGATTTTTTGTATCGCCTCATAAGCGACTTTAGGTGCTACCGTGCCCGGGCGAATAATTAACTCACGAATCGGGTCTCGATTATTGAGGATGACTATGGTTTCTAGCTCGGCACGACCGCAACTCCATTGGGTATTTTCCCGCGCACATTGCGCCACGTAGTACATGGGTTTGCCATTTAATTGCGCATGCGGACGACATTTAACATCAGCAAAATTCGCCTGACGGGCATTGGCGTCAAAGGCTTGCGCGTCAATCTCAGCCACCGCGACGCCAAACTTTTGTCCACAAACTATTTGCTCTAACAACAGACGGTCATGATTATTGAGTTTGACTGGGAAAGTTTGAGCAGCAGTTTGAGCAGTAGTTTGTGATCTGCTCACCGCCCTCGCAGAAGACGAACTAGATAACAGCGCCAGTAATAACAGTAATGACAGCAAAAATAATAAAGCTGAATAGTGGTGCCTGAGCTGATGCCTGAATAGTCGTTTCATTCTTAATTCCAACGGATCAGTTGTTTAGAAAAGTTTGTAAAAAATATCGTTAAAGCTTTGTACATCTTAAATTGCTACGCAAAATTATTTTAACAATCGCGTAGTTTTTGATCAGTCTAACGAACCTGCTATAGACTGACGATCCATTTAGTTAAAAAGAGTGTACAGAAAATCGTAGATTACTATGCTTGCTAAACTTTCTTTCCGCCAACTGCTACTTGCTGGTTTTCTTTTTATCGCAATCTTGCTTAGCGGTACCTCGGTGCATGCGTTATTGACGCTGGAGCGACTGACCAAGCAAAGCCGTGCAGTTGCACATCAGGCGGTTAACTTAACCGAAGAGTCCCAACGTCTGACCGAGCGCACGGTGGCGATGGAGCGTAGCGCACGTCAATATTTGGTATTGGATGACGTGACATTTCGTGATATTTACGATGACGCGGTGCAAGAGGCAAAAGCATCCTTGCAAGTGTTGGCGCAAGCAATCCCTGACCTCCCGCCAAAACAATTAGAGGACTGGAATACGCAGACCGATATTGCTAGAAAAGTCTTACAGGAAGGTCGTGTGACGAACAAGGCGACGCTCCATAAAAATCAACAAGCCTTATATCAAAGCTTTGTGCGTTTGCCTGAAATCAATGATCAGATAGTGCTCGCCAGCAAGCGTGAGATTGAACGCCGTAACGACCAATCGCTGACAGAGTTAGAGCGCCAACGGCGTTTGCTTACAGCCTTGGTGTCGGGCGCGATGATCATGGCGATTGTGTTAGCGCTGACTTTTGGTCTCTGGCTTGCGCGCCCTTTGGCGCAAATCGAGTTAGTGATTGGTCGTTTGGGAGAAAATAAATTTGATCAGGAAATCGCCGTGAGCGGGCCTGCCGATTTGCGCCGCTTAGGTAAGCAACTAGATTGGCTGCGTCGTCGTCTGGCTGATCTGGAGGCCGACAAAGCCCGCTTCTTACGCCACATCTCGCATGAGTTAAAAACTCCGCTGGCGGCGTTGCGCGAAGGAGTCGCTTTATTGGAGGACGGCGTGGCAGGTACGCTGAGCGATAATCAGCGCGAGATTGCCCGTATATTGCGTCAGAACACGGCTTCTTTACAAACCCAGATCGAAGATTTGCTGCGCTATAATGCCGCCGCTTTTGATGCGCAACATTTACATAAAACTCCGGTAGATCTGATGCAGTTGCTCAGCACCGTCATTGACGGTCAGCGTTTGCAATGGCAGGCGCGCGGTTTGACTGTTGAACTGAAAACACAATTAGCTGCTGAACGGCAAACAGACTTGCGCCAGTTGCTCAGTAATACGCCAAGTCGCCTGCTGACCATCAACGCAGATGCAGAAAAACTCGGTGTCGTGCTCGCCAACCTGCTGTCTAATGCAGTGCGCTTTAGTCCTGATGGTGGCGTGATTGACTTCATCCTTACCCAAGCCGATGGCTACGTCAGTATCGACTGTATTGATCAGGGAGCTGGCGTGGCGGCAGACGATGCGGCGCGTATCTTCGAGCCGTTTTATCAAGGTGCACGCCAGCCCGCTGGTGCCCGTAGCGGTAACGGCATTGGCCTCTCTATCGTGAGCGAATATATCGCTGCCCACGGTGGAAAAATACAACTGCACCCTACAGTTTCAGGTGCACATTTTCGGATTGAATTACCTTATGAACGCTAGAGCTAAGTTAAATTTTTTATGTGGTACCGGCTTACGCAGTGTGCTTCTTTGCGCGCTACTAAGCACACTATTAGGCACATTACTCAGTGCCTGCAAAATTGCACCGCAACAGACCGACCCTAACCTGGCGTCAGCGACACCGGTGACCGTCGTGGTGCCGCCGCAAGCGGTGATTGCCAGTGATAACGAGGATCTTTTAGCCTACTTTCAGCGAGCACGCTTATTGCCATCGACCGAATTACCCAAGATGCTGGCAGACCTGAATGGTTTAGAAAAAGGCATAGAAAAAAAAGCACGCCATGATGTGCAGCGCGCGATACTGCTGGGATTTATCCGTGGCAGCGGCGATCTGATGCGCGCGCAAGCCTTGTTAGATGGCATAGTGAAATCGACTGACGCCGATGCAGAACATATTAAGCCGCTAGCGTATTTTTTATCCACCAATTACGCAGAATGGCGACGCTTGGATGAGGCGCTTGATAAGCAAACGCAACAGCTAAAAGAAAGCCAGCGCCGCGCCGATCAGCTTAGTCAAAAGTTAGAAGATTTAAAAGCCATAGAGCGCCAGTTACCGACCCGACCAAGGAGCGCCGTAGTTGCTCCTGCTACTAGTGATAACAAGCAGTAGAGCGCGTGTAGTTCTAGTGAAGGATACGATAGTACGCGATCAATATTGCGATCAAGCTAAAAAATAAAGTAGTGACGAAGATGAAGCCAAAAACTGAACAAGCGCAATTACTATTGGTCGATGATGACCCCGATTTGTTAACCTTGATTTCCATGCGCCTAACCGCCGCAGGTTATCGTGTGACCGCGGTCAGCAGCGCAGAGGCTGCACTCGCCAGATTATCGATAGAGTTGCCATCGCTGGTCATCACCGATGTCCGTTTGCCGGGGCGCGACGGGATGGCGTTGTTCGACGCGATCCGCAGCCAGTACGCCGCCTTGCCGGTCATTTTGTTGACTGCCCACGGTACGATTCCGGATGCGGTAGAAGCCACAGCGCGTGGTGCCTATGCCTACCTGACTAAGCCTTTTGATGGCAATGTCTTGCTAGAAAAAATCGCCCACGCCTTGAGCCTTAGTGGCTCCAGTGCCGACCCCGCCAGCAAAGACGAGGCGTGGCGTGAAGAACTCATCAGCCGCAGCCAGCGCATGGCAGAGCTACTGGCAGAAGCCAAGCTGGTCGCCAGCACCGATGCCAGCGTGTTGATCCAAGGCGAGAGCGGTACCGGTAAAGAATTATTAGCCCGCGCTATCCACCGCGCCAGCAACCGTGCCAAAGCGCCTTTTATCGCAGTCAATTGCGGCGCCATTCCTGAACAATTGCTGGAGTCAGAATTGTTCGGCCATGTCAAAGGCTCCTTCACTGGCGCGGTCGCCAATCGCCATGGTTTATTCCAGGCAGCGCATGGCGGTACTTTATTTTTGGATGAGATCGGCGACATGCCGCTGTTGTTGCAAGTCAAACTGCTGCGCGTACTACAAGAGCGTACCGTCCGCCAGGTCGGTTCTGATCAGGCGATTCCGGTAGATGTGCGGGTTTTGTCCGCCACCCATCGCGATCTTGATGTCGCTATGAAAGAAGGTCAGTTCCGCGAAGATTTGTACTACCGTCTTAACGTCGTCACGCTAGCGTTGCCATCACTGGCAGAACGGCGCGAAGATATCGCTCTGCTCGCCAACCACTTCCGTCAGGCGCTAGCTGACAAATACGACAAGCAGATCAACGGATTCGCTCCCGACGCGCTGGCAGCGCTGATGTCCGCACCGTGGCCTGGCAACGTGCGGCAATTGCATAACGTGGTCGAGCAGGTATGCGCACTGGCTACTGCACCGCTGATCCCGCTGACCTTGGTACAACGGGCTTTGCGCGTACCGTCGCTAGAGGCGCTCAGCTACACCGATGCCAAACAAAAATTTGAGCGCGATTACCTGATCCAGTTACTCAAACTGACTGACGGCAACGTGTCCGATGCCGCCAGACTGGCGGATCGCAACCGCACCGAATTCTATCGATTGCTACAAAAACACGAGCTGACACCCAGCCTGTTCAGGGCAGACGGCGATCCTGTCGCTGATGAGCGACAGGATTAAATCGTTTAAAATCAACTGCTTACGAAATCACACCTTTTGCCTGTCGCTATATCCCGACACATTTACGGTAAAAAACCAGTATTTTCATTCGGCTTACAGGCAAAAAATTACCTAAGTGCTTGAATTAATGTAGGTTTTTAATAGCTGGCACAGCATGTGCAATACACCAGTCAGTAGCGCCACAAACATGTGAGACGTTGCCTTTAAACCTCATTAAAAAGGATTTATCATGCAAAATCGTTCATCTATCACTTCCCTCATCGCTGCTTCCGTATTGTCTATGACTGCAGCATCCTCTTTCGCCGCTGATACCGTAGTAGCGCAAGCCGATAAGCCAACCATGACCGAAAAAGCGGGCGTCGCCGTTGATGATTCAATGATCACCGCCAAAGTAAAAAGCGCTCTGGTTGCTGATAAAGAAGTGTCCGCATTGAAAATCAATGTCACCACCAAACAAGGTGTCGTGATCCTGACAGGCGCAGTACCAAGCGTTGCAGCAAGTGATCGCGTACTGAAAATGGTCGCCAGCATTGAGGGTGTGAAAGACATCCAAAACCAGCTGCAAGTATCCCAAGGCTAAGCTAGGGCTAACGCAGATTCTAAGCGACGTCTGACCATGTCTTAAGTCGATAACCTATGCAAGCTCCCCCTTGCCTGGATAGGTTCTGTTGATCAGGTCAGAAATGGTTAGAGTGAGTTAGAAGCAGAGTTATTAGTAGAGAATTGGAAACGGCATTATCAAGAGATAGTGCCGTTTTCTTTTTGTTGGCCCTAGTAGTTAAATATTAATACTCCTAATGGGTATAGTTTAGTTGTCCACGTAATATTTGGACGATAAGGCAATTTAGAAAAAAATAATGGGGAGTATATTGATTATGGTGTATTTTAATTTAAATAATCTGTAAAAATTTCTATTAATAATCGGCGAGTTTAAATCTAATACCAAAGCCAATAAGTCCCACACAGACGGACTTATGATTACCCTCACAAGCCCCGGTCAATCAACTGCAATTGTTGTCGATAAGCTCGCTTCAATCGATACACCTGCGCAGGCCGATGCGCGCCTGCTGCTTCAAATTTCCCTGCGACCTCTTCTAGCATATCCATTTCTGTGATTTTTCTGCGGAAGCTGACTTTGTTCATTGTTTCTCCCATCAGTGCCTCATATACGCGTTGCAGTTGAGGCAGGGTGAACAGGTCGCCTGCTAAATAGCATGGCAGTGATGAGTATTGGCTTTTGCTACGTACGCGGGCGACGGCGGTGTCTACAATCGCTTTATGATCAAACGGTAGAGTAGTCTGGCGATCAACGCTGACTAATTGCACATTGGGATGTCCGGCGCTTTGGATGATGTCGGACGATACCAGCGCGTAATAGCTGACGGACACAGACCAGCCTCTGGGGTCGCGTGCGTTGCCGGAGAACGTGGCTAACTGCTCTAAATACGGCGCCTCAATACCGGTCTTGGTTTTTAAAACGCGTAGTGCGGCATCGCGTGCATCGCTATCGGTTTGCTGATGAATATAGCCACCAGGGAGCGCTAGCGCGTTTTTAAACGGATTGGCATCGCGTTTTAATAAGGCGACTTTTAATCCGTCGTCTTGCAGTGTCAATAAAACGATATCAACGGTACAAATAATTTGTTCCATCGGAGCCTTTGCTATCGGTGTTGAGATCAAATACAGCTAATTTATTCTTCTTAGATACATTTTGCAACTAATTTAATTGATGTACTTGGTGAAATTTTATATTTAAAAAAGAAGAATTTAGAAATAAATTTCTACTTAGTTGCAAAATGGTTTTATCTATCCTAGAATAGAATCACCTGATTAAAAAAAGGAAAGACGTCATGAAAAGCCAATTGCATCTTCTCATCATTGACCCACAAAACGATTTTTGTGATTTGCCAGAAAACCACCTGACAAGCAATCCGCAAGACGGACAATTGGTGCAGCCAGCACTGCCAGTGCCGGGCACGCATGCGGATATGTTGCGTGTCAGTGAACTGATTCAACTCGCTGGCAAGGGATTGACTGCGATTAGCATTACGCTGGATTCTCACCACCGCTACGACATCGCTCATCCGACTTTTTGGTTTGATGCCGCGGGTAAGCCAGTTACACCGTTTACGCAAATTTCATCCGCCGATGTCCGTGCCGGAAAATATCTACCACGCGATCCAAGTGCAATGCCAAGAGCGCTGGCTTACATAGAGGCGCTGGAAGTGGCGGGACGCTATCAGCTGATGATCTGGCCAGTACATTGCGAGATCGGGTCTTGGGGGCAAAATGTGCACAGCGATATCCTGGCTGCCTACAATTTTTGGGAAGACGCTACTAACGGCGTGGTGAGCAAACTGAACAAAGGGTCTAATCCATGGACGGAGCATTACTCCGCCGTGATGGCAGAAGTGCCGGATGCCGCTGATCCAGATACTCAGTTAAATCATGCATTTATCGCCAGCTTAGCCAGCGCCGACCGTGTGTATATTACTGGCGAGGCGGGCAGCCATTGCGTCAGGGCGACCACCGAGCATATTGTGGAAAATATGAAACCCGAAGATCTATCCAAATTAGTTTTATTGACCGACTGCATGAGTCCGGTAACAGGCTTTACCGCACAATATGACGCCTTTATCCGCGACATGGCAGCGCGCGGTGTACAGATTGCAAAATCGGGCGATGTGTTAGCTGAGCTGATTGCCAATCAAAGTCGCTAAGGCAGATCAACACAATAAAAATGAGACCAGAGAAGAAGAATATGAAGCCCATCGTCACCAGTTTGTTAGAAACCGATTTATATAAATTTACGATGTGGCAGTCTTTGTTGCATAGCCACCCCAATGCGCAGACGGAGTACGCCTTTGTTTGCCGCAATACCCCAGCCTATCCTTTGTCTGAATTAAAGGCGGATGTAGACAGAGAACTGGATCATCTATGCGCGCTGCATTTTGCAGAAGACGAGTTAGATTATTTGCGCTCACTGCGCTTCATCAAAAGTGATTTCACTGACTTTTTGACGGTATTTCACTTTCAAAGAAAATTCATCAAAGTCACGACCAATGGTGACACCTTAGAGATCGTCGCAACCGGTCCGCAAGTACATGTGATGGGCTTTGAAATCTATGTACTGCATATCGTCAATGAATTGTATTTCCGCCGTTTGCAAACAGAAACCAGTCTGCAAGAAGGCCGTGATCGTTTGGCTAAAAAAATCGCTTTAGTCAGAACATTTGCTCAGGAAGCGACACGAGCAAATCCGTTTGAATTTTTTGATTTTGGATTGCGCCGCCGTTTTTCTGGTGAATGGCATGATGAAGTCGTCGCTACGCTGAAGCGTGAATTACCTGACTATTTTAAAGGTACCTCTAATGTGTATCTTGCAAAAAAACATAAGCTAGTTCCGATAGGCACAATGGCGCATGAGTACCTACAATCGTATCAATCCTTTGGCGTTCGCCTGCGTGATTTCCAGAAAGCAGCCTTAGAAGATTGGGTGCAAGAATATCGCGGTGATCTTGGTACGGCACTCACCGATGTTGTGGGCATGGATGCGTTTTTGGCGGACTTTGATCTCTACTTTGCCAAGCTGTTTGATGGCTTGCGACACGATTCCGGTGATCCGATTATCTGGGGTGAAAAAGCGCTTGCGCACTATGCCAAGCTGCGGGTGGATGCGCATACCAAGCGCCTGGTATTTTCTGACGGACTGGATTTCGATAAAGCTTTTTCCTTATACCGCCACTTTGCCGACCGCACCATGACAGGCTTTGGCATCGGCACCAATCTCACCAACGACACGGGCATCAAAGCGCTCAATATTGTGATGAAGCTCAAAACTTGTAACGGCCAACCGGTTGCGAAGTTGTCCGATTCCGCTGGAAAAACCCTCTGTACCGACGAGACCTTTTTGGCCTATTTGCGTCAGGTATTTAATCATCCCGTCATTTGATGTAGCGAATATAAAATCATGTTATCCATCGCCATTGCACAATTGAATTACACAGTGGGTGACTTCGCTGGCAACACTGCCGCGATCATCCAGTCGATGAACAAAGCTAACGCGCTTAAAGCGGATATTGCGGTATTTTCTGAGTTATGTATCTGCGGCTATTATCCCGGCGATTTGCTGGAAGACAGCCGGTTTTTATCGCAATTGGATGCCGCTTTGTCGAGCATTCTTGCTGCCTCAAAACAATCACCGTCTATGGTCACTGTGATCGGGACTGCCAGGCGTAATGCAGGCATAGGCAAGCCAATACATAACGCCTTACTCGCGATCAAAGATGGTGTCATCGTTGCTGAGTATTACAAACAGCTGTTACCTACTTACGGTATTTTTGACGAGCGTCGTCACTTTGAGCCAGGCTCGGAAGGAGCTTGCTTGCTAAAAGTGGCAGGTCAAAAAATTGGCTTCATGGTGTGTGAAGACGGTTGGAATGATGCAGGCCGCGATTACCAGATCAATCCATTCACCGCATTGAGTGCAGCCCAGCCCGATTTGATTATCAGCATCAACGCCAGCCCATCCGACATAGGCAAGCGGCGGCAACGTCATGCCATGTTTAGTAAGGCATCCAACCATCACCAATTGCCGCTGTTATATGTCAACCAGATTGGCGGACAAGACCAATTGGTGTTCGACGGCGCCTCGTTTGCGGTCTCGCCTGCGCAGGGTATTGCGTATGAGGCAGCCCGTTTTGAAGAAGACTTCAATCTCATAGGATTTAACGCAGGACAGTTTTTATCCGTCGATGGCAGTGCATTGCCAAAACCCGATAGCGAGGGATTGTCCGTCACCGAATTTACCAGAAGGCAAATTGTGCTCGGTCTGCAAGATTACGCCCGTCGCTGCGGCTTTACTCAAGTCGTAGTCGGCTCCTCAGGCGGTATCGATTCTGCATTGACGTTAGCACTCGCCGCAGAAGCCTTAGGTGCTGAGAATGTGATCGCGATCACGATGCCATCGGCATACTCTAGCGATGGCTCAATCGCAGATTCAGTCAAGTTATGCAACAATTTAAACGTGACTTTATTCACGCATCCGATTTTGGATTTGGTCAAACAATATAGCCATGGATTTAGCGCCGCATTTGCCGCGCCGCTAATAGGTTTGCCATTAGAAAATCTACAAGCACGGATACGCGGCACTATCCTCATGGAATACTCCAACACCTACGGAGCCTTACTACTTACCACCGGTAATAAGAGCGAAATCTCGGTCGGCTATTGCACCCTGTATGGTGACACCAACGGTGGATTAGGCTTGATTGGCGATCTGTATAAAACTGAGGTGTACGCCTTATCACGCCACATCAATCAACATGCCGCGCGCGAGATTATTCCCGAGGATGTACTAACTAAACCGCCTTCTGCCGAGCTGGCACCAGATCAACTCGATACAGATAGCCTGCCACCTTACGACGAGCTCGATGAGATGCTGAAATGGCATATCGAAGGCAAGCGGTTACCCTCCGATGAATTTGCAAAGGCCAGCGCTTTTGTCGAACAATTAGTGAGTACCGAGAAAGGTGAAAGTAGCTTGAAGCGCATACTAGGCATGGTCGCCCGCAACGAATACAAACGTCGTCAGGCACCACCAATTATTCGCGTCCGCTCTCGTGCCTTTGGTAGCGGACGCCAGATGCCAATCGCTGCTAAATATTTGAATTGACCAATATGACCAATATAACTTCAGCTAACAACTTTGATGTCGCCGTTCTAATTGGCCGCTTTCAGCCATTTCATCACGGGCACGCACAACTTTTGCAGCGGGCATTAGACACTGCACCTCAGGTTGTGATTGTGCTCGGATCATCTTTCCATGCGCGCAGCACAAAAAATCCTTTTACCTGGCAAGAGCGCGCCAGCATGATCTGCGCTTGTTTGGCGGAGGCGGATAAAGAGCGTATTCGGTTTGTCGCGGTGCGTGATTATTACGATGATGTTCGCTGGGCCCAAGCAGTTCAGGAAAAAGTACATGCGCTGATGCCGGAGGCAAAGCAAGTCGCTTTGATTGGTCACTTTAAAGATGCTTCAAGCTATTACCTTAATCGGTTCCCGCGCTGGCAACTGATCGAGGCGGATCAAACTATTGCAGTGGACGGACCACTGGATGCGACGCTGATACGCCGGGTATTATTTGAGAGTGAAGACATTAATGTATCGCTCGATGTGATTGATCAGTTTTTGCCAAAGGTGATACGGCACTACATTAAAGCCTGGGTGATTTATCCGCACTTCGCTGATCTGGTCGAAGAACATCAGCAATTGGATAAATACAAAGCCGCCTGGAAAGCGGCGCCTTATGCTCCGATCTTCTCAACCGTGGACGCAATCGTCAAAGCTGCGGAGCATATTTTGCTGGTGCAGCGTGGTGGCTTTCCGGGGAAAGGTTTGTGGGCGCTGCCAGGAGGATTTCTGGAACAGGATGAGCGCTTGCTGCAAGGTGCTATCCGTGAATTGACAGAAGAAACCAATCTCGCCGTTTTAGATTCCACTTTAGAAAACGCGCTGGTCGATGTCGAAGTCTTCGACCATCCCGGTCGCAGTCAGCGTGGCAGAACTATTACACATGCGCACTTCTTCGACCTGCAAACTGACCATCTGCCAGACATCGCCGCAGCGGACGACGCAGCGGCTGCCTCGTGGGTGCCGATATCTGCACTGGCTGCAATGGAAGAAGTTTTCTTTGATGATCACTTCCATATTCTGGATCATTTTTTGAACGTGACTGCCGATTGATTGGCACATCCTCTCGCAAATAAAGTTTAGCCAAGTTTACACCGGTTACATCAGAGTTTTCATAGGAAGTTTAAATATACTCCATTTATGTATATTTAAACTGTCTATATAATCATTGGACGCAAAGCGATATTTTGCAAAAATAATGGGGAGTATATTAATTTATCGTTTTCACTCTGGTCGCCATCACTTGTTAGCGCAACCCATAAATACGACCTGCATTTTTCTCATCGCAGACAGATAATCATACGCCTGGCGCGTCAGGCTTGATCCGATGCGCGTGAATGCAGCTCACGCAATTGGACGGGGTCATCGTAATGGTGATGGAATCCATCGCGCAAATCTTGGCGCATTAAAAGGATTATGCGCTTAGCCGTCTTGTCATCAATTGTGATTTTGATTGCTTCCTCGCATCGCTTTTTTAATACCGGGATGTCGCTGCCTACAGGCGCAATCCGATTGCCATATTTTTTTCCAATTAAGTCGGGTGGCAAATCCATGGGATGCTTCGGTTTTTGCTCAAAAGCTAAGTACTAAACGATACGCATCAGAGCCTTCGATCGGCTAGGTGTCTGGCAGTTCCTAGTCGGTATTGATTTTATGCCTCTGTTCGCAGATGGGTAATAAGCGCTCCAACTTATATTGCTTCGCCATATGTGTATTACCGACCCGTACCAGATTAGCGATCAGTTCGCTAAGCGATGCGTGACCAATAGTTGACGATTCTCTTTCCATCCCGCCCCCAGTAACCATCAGCACCGTGCAGCAGTGCTTCAAGCGCCGATGCGTTTTCCATACCGTTGCCAGCGTGTGCGTGGAATAACACTTTTTGGTTGGCATCTAACAGTGCTTTCATTGACACGACTACGGCTGCGATTTGGAAAGGGAAAAAACTACCGCGCCCGTCTTCAAACGATACGCCGTCTACACCATCTTTCGCCAGTTGTTCCAACACATCACAAGCCCAACTGCGGTCAATAAAAAAGGTATCGATTAAATCCAGTATGTTTACATAAATCCGGCAGGGTTTGCCATGATCGCCTCTGACATTAGCGTGCAGCCATTGAATACAGGCGCACAGCGACGCCAGCACTTGCTTTGTATCACCTTTGGGGAGCAGCGAAATTTCGTGCACTGTATTGGGAATACGATATGCGACCAGCTTCTCCATACTAAGATGCGGCGTGAATTGACTACCGTTCATACGACCTACTCCAGTCAACGCAAAACAACCCGTCATATCGTATTTTGTTTCCAGCAAATACTGACAAAAATCGTCCTCGACCTGAGGGTAATGTGGCAACTGATAATTGAGCGTCGCAATGATTTTATCCTTGACGCCAAACTCGTCGACCAAAGGTAGCAGCGCCTGTTTGTTTGCCAAGGTATGCACGATCGCCGCACCAAAGCACGGCTCAAGCAGCGACACATCGATCAGCATGGGATTTATTCCGCACAAATAACGTTGTTTAGCTTCTGATAACGCAAACAGTTTTTCGACTTCTGGGCGACCTTGGGGTGCGGATAAAGTTGACATAGTCGTTCTTTCAAAACGATACACATCGGGTTGATGAAGATACGTTCATCCAGGTGCGTCAAGACGACTTTATTTGACATGAAAAAATGAGCCATACCAGACGGATTACTTCATAGAAATAATTTTGGATTAGCGCTACCGCTGTGTGAAAGTGCGGCAATTTTATCTAGGCCGCCATGTAGTTAACTGACGAGGCCATATTTTATGACGTGTCGATTCTACCTCTAACTATCAACGACATTCGTAGAGAAATTCAATAAAAGAATAGTCGTTTTAAGACTGTTGCAAAGAAGTTGCATCTGATACCGAACTGATCCTAACGTGATACCAGCTAGCACTGTTGATACGCAAATAGCGCAACGATACTGTGACCAACGTTTGCGTAAAGCTAGTGGCTTAAGCAGCGCAATCAAAGACCAGCTCAACCGATGAAGACTTTTTTTAAAATAAGAAATTGACGGTAAAAAATACAAATATTGTGTAGCGATCGGCTGTGAAGAGTTGATTTTATTTTTCTAAATAATGGGAGAAAAACATGTAGCACGCAGTTCAATCCAGATTTTCCATTAAACCGCATGCCGTATGTATTTTTTGCGATGTGGTAGTGGTCTAATAAAAACTCTGGGTTTAAATAAACTGAGATTTAAAAATCACCACCTTGTAAGCCCAATATACATCAGGGTTTGCAGGTAGATGCTGCCAGCAACCGCAGAATGATTGGGCACTGGCAGGGTGCGTTTTTTTCTTTAGCGATCAACACAAACGGATTATTCCAGCGAATGCTGGAATTTAGTCTTGTATCAGGCAATTGTACTGATCGGCGTTCTAGTGGATAATTCAAGCCTATGAACGATACTACGACACCCCCAAATTTGCCTGATCGACTCTCAGTTGATCCCCGCAGTCCTTACCACATCGCCGCCGTATTCGAGCACGAAGTCGGTATCAAGCTCAACGACAAAGAACGACTTGACGTTGAAGAATATTGCATCAGCGAAGGCTGGATAAAAGTCGCGGCGGGTAAAGCCGTGGATCGCAAGGGCAAGCCATTAATGATTAAAGTAAAAGGCAAAGTTGAGGCGTTTTATCGCTGATTCTGATGTTCTGGTTGGCGCTGATGGCATGGCAAAGCTGAATTAAAAATACAAAATTACTATTAAAAATGGGGCGACATCGACGTGATTCGATGTCGCCCCAATTAGTTTTGACGCATGAATTGTGCAGACATCGCTAAATCGTTTTTGGCAATGGTAGAACCTAGCGTTAACTCCAGACAGTGCTGGATTGTTGCTAAGCCTCCTGTTGGGAGTCACAAGCTAGGTGTTGTTTGCTGGCAGTGGCAAATCATGCAAATCAGGCAAATTACGCAGATTACGCAGGTCACGCAGGCGCTGGTGCAAGTCATCATCCCAGTTCAGCTTTTGCTGCTGCTTGGCGCGCAGGTAGTGTTCGGTAAATACATCCAGATAGGCTTCTAAAGTCTGCGCGGCCAAGGTCTCGCCAGCCAGAGTCAGGCATAAAGCTGCGACCTCGCATGTACACAAATGATCTTCTTGCTGGGCGCGGCGCAGGCGGTATCGCGATACTTGTTCAGGCATCAGACTTAGTACCGGAAAATGATTCAGGTAGGGACTTTTTTTAAAAATCTTGCGGGCTTCTTGCCAAGTCGCGTCTAATAGAATAAACAGCGGACGCTTGCTCGCCGGGCTTACATCTTTGGTATCGGATTGCTCTGCCGGTAAATGCGTGATCACCCGTTCCGGCGCGACAAACTCGCCGGGGAATACTACATACGGCTGCCATTGCGGATCAGCCAGCACTGCCAGCAGCGCAGGATCTACTGTAGTGCGCGCCCAGCCAAACGCCATCGTATCCGGCACCACATCGGCAATTAGCCAGCCTGTGTTGCTAGGTTTCAGCGTCTCGTGCTCGGCCATGATCAGGCAGACTCCGGCACGCGTAGCTACCACCGGACGCAAGGCGCACAGGCAATGACTCAGGATCAGACGACATCCGCCACAACGCTCGCCATGCGGACCGCCACGAGCAAGAAACGGTCGCGTACTACGCTCCAGACGCGAGGAGCGCAGGCGGGATACAGCGTGAGGGAAGGGGGGGGAGTGGGGTTGGGTCATGGGAGAATCAAGAGCAATGCCAGAATCAAAAGCTAAATTGATCTGGCACAGCAAGAGCACTGGCCAAATCCCAGCATTCTAAAGCAATCAAGCTGAAGACCGATTTACCTACCAATTCATCAAGCAACTTAGCAATCAATTCAGTCAGCGCTATTACTGATTACTAACCCCGAAAAACACCACCGAAAAATAGTCCTTTGAAGCGCTTCCGAAAAATCACAATCGTGCCAGTGAGTAGTAACACGATAAAATTAAAACTCAAAATCTTGGTACCACCAAGATCAACATAAGGCACTGCGTTAGACTGCATAGTCGCTGCGTTCAAACCGCGATCATAGGTCGCACCGATGACTTGCTCTTGGTTATTGATGGCATTGGTAAGGTATAAGCCTTTACCGCTCGGGTGCAGCAGCATTTTGTTATCCCGCCAGACGAAGGAGATACGGTGGTCGCCAAAACGGTCGTTGATAATATCAACACCTCCGACGACGTGACCAGCATTGTTGATGCCAGTAGCGAAGCTATCGCCACGACCGATGATCGCACCCAAGTCTGTCATGCGCTTGCCGTCGTAGACAAAGGCATGCAAGCTGCGATCCTTCATCTCTGATGTGCCGACGACAACGCCCTTATCATTGATCGCAGTCGCCACACTAAAGCGACCACCAAGAGTGCCAAGATCGATCATGCCGCGTGCGGCGTCATACAAAAAAGCATGGCGCGAGCCATCGTCAGTCATTGCTGTGCCAACCACTTGCCCCACGCTGTTGATGGCGCTGGCGGCACTGACCTTACCGCCTAAAGTACCCAGATCCTTGAGCGGCTCGCCGCGCTGGTACAAGAAAGCATGCCAGTCGCCATTAGCCGTATCAGCAAAGCCTACGACCGCACCAGCATTGTTTAACGCCATACCGTGGCTGCTAGGGCCACCCAGAGTACCTAATTCTTGTATGCCATCGGCACGGCTGTAAAGGAAGGCGGTCCAAGTCCCGTCTTTTTTGTCGGATGACCCAACCACCTGGCCTTTGTCATTGATGCGCTTTGCCTCGCTCTCTGTCCCACCAGGCGATTCAAGCTTGATCAACTGTCCTTTATCAAAAAAAGCGGCATGCCGGCCACCTTTCTCATCCTCAATCACCGCCGCGACCTGACCAGCAGCATTCATATCATATGCAATCGACCCACCCTGCTTAGGCGGCACAATCCCAAGCGACTGAGTAATTGCAGAGGCTTCACCACCTGCCAAAGCCAGCAGAAAAAAAGAATAACGCAGAATATGACGCATACAAGAATCCTTTCAGGTGGGAGTTTCACAAACAGAAAAGTCGTGGATAAATGTACATCAATAATGTGCGCTGCTAGTGCGAAATTGTTATGGTTTGTGGCTAAATTGGGAATTGCTAGAGGAGGTATTTAAAGTGTGTTGGGCGTAGAAAACCTTGTCATTTAGTTTGATATTCAACTCGTAGAATTCGATTGTTGTTACATAAGTTTGACTTAGAGCAGTACTTTGTTCGCCACCATTTTTTTACTATTTTGGTGAGATTGCCGAAATAGTTGTCAATTACTTGCGAGGGTTGCTTGCTAGTTGATTTCATAAAGAGTTTTTATGTGACTCATAGTCCGTAGACCTATAAGTCACATCGACGCATGATTGTCGAATCAAGATACTTAGGCGGGCGCATGCTTAATCCACAATTGCAAGAGTTTGGTCTTCATCTCAAAAAGCTACGTCTAGCGCGTGGACTGAGTCAGGAACAACTGGGCTTGATTGCGGAATTGGATCGCACCTACATCAGCGGGATCGAACGCGGTGTGCGTAATGTGAGCTTGGCGAATATATTCAAAATTGCAAAAGCCTTAGACGTCGATTCAGCGGAATTATTTGCTAGCAAACGTTAACAAAATTTCCGTTTATCGCATTTCAATACATTGCGCATTACCGCGTAAACGCATCAAAAGAAACAACACCCAATATGAATGAGGAGATTGCTTACATGATTGAAACGATCAGGGCTTTTGTCAAAGACGAAGCGGAAAAATTTGGCGCTAAGGGGTTTTATATCGAGAGAAATAATACTATGCCTGATGCATTAAAAGATGATGGCGCTTACTTTGGGTTTATTCATCCGAGTGAAGAAAAGTCCGGTCCTTTTCATGATTTCTCATTCACGATTTTCCCTAATAATCAAAACAAAGCTTGGCTAATTTGTTTAGGTGTTGGTTCCAGCGGTTTTAAAAATGACTATGAGCTAGCAACTTATCCTGGGCCGTGTCGTTTCTTTTCAAAATTGATTGATACAGATGGAATCTGTAAATCGGATTTTTCGGACATTGAATCCTCCTTGCCGAGGAATTTTTTAGATCGTGATGAACTCGCGCATATCAAAAAAACTTTAGACAAATATCGCAACGTTTTGCCAGTCGCGCAAATTGTCAAAGATCCAAACTCTGACGACGGCAAAAAGCGGATTTCCTCCATCTTGGCAGGTTACGCCAAATTACGAAATTGGCCGACGAATGATTCCCAAAGAAAAGCAGTAAGCAAAGCAATCAAAGAAGTCACAAGCGACAAGCTTAGTGACGATAAGAAAGCAGTTTCTAGTCTTCTCAGCGAACGTAAATATGTCGTACTGCAAGGCGCGCCAGGTACAGGTAAAACGCGGCTCGCAAAAAATATTGCGGCGGAGTGGAAGGCTAAAACTTTCTTCACGCAATTTCATGCTGAAACGTCTTACTCCGATTTTATTTATGGCATACGTCCAAAATTAGACGCAGCGTCATTGGCCTATTCAGGCGAAGAAGGCGTATTACTAAAAGCGATTAAGCACGCGCAAGCGCATCCAAATGAGCCCACCATACTCATCATCGACGAGATTAACCGTGCCAATTTATCGAACGTCTTAGGGCCATTGTTTTACCTATTCGAATACAAGCAAGACTTTGCCAATGTCGAAATCGCGCTTACCCCTGAGATCGCGCTATCAAAGATCCCAAGCAATCTTTACGTGATAGCCACCATGAATACTGCCGACCGCAGCTTGGCGGTAGTTGATTTCGCCTTACGTAGACGATTTGCATGGTACGACCTCAAACCGCAAGCGATAAGCTCTAAGGAATTTCATGGGAAACACTTTGCTAAGTTCGAAGAAATATTTAATTGGTACGCCAGCTCAACTGAACTCGCGTTACAGCCAGGGCAAGGCTATTTTCTCGCGCAAAATGAAGATGAGATGAAGAATCGAATTCGCTATGAATTATTCCAACTCATGCGCGAATATCTGCAAGAAGGCTTACTCAGCAATGCCAAAGAAGAACTGAACAGTTACTTCGTTGCCGAAATAGGTCAGGCATTATTTGAATGAAAAAATTTAACGATAGAGCTTCTTGCAAAATACCCAAACCAGTAAAGTCGAGCATGGGTGTGGCCACTGTTGCGATTGGTTTTCTTGTTT